>CAILAF010000090.1 GCA_903832075.1 uncultured Chitinophagaceae bacterium | reverse complement strand
TTAGTAATAATAGTAAAAATATCATATTCAACTAATGTATTCTCATCCTTTAATTTTACTTTAAATAACGCATCCCCCGATAAATTTTTAATGACCAATGCGGTTGAATCATTACTAATCTCATATTTATCTTCCAAACCAGAGAATCCGTCAAAGGAAATCTGCAAATATTTATTATCAATAAAATAACTCCATCGAATTGGTAAAACAGCAACTACAAAGGCTTTCAGCGAATCTGTTCTGATAGTTCGCTTAATTAATTCAAAATCTCCATTTTGATAATTAACAAAATAATGGCCATCTTTTTTTAACTCGTCTCCTCTTGCTACATAAAACTTATTGTTATTCCAATAACGGAGAATAGGATTATTGATATCATTTAATGTATAAAGAAATAATCCGAAAGGAATATCAGTAACTTTCTTTCTTTTTAAATCATCAACTGAATCTTTAATCAATAATGACAACAATTTTGTATCCGCAATTATTTCATTAAATTTTTTTTCATTATTAGTAAGATGCTGTTCTAACTTTTGTTGTACTTTTTTCGGAGAAGAATCGTAACGCCAGTAATTCACAAAAATAAATGAGAACGTATACAACCATGCGGCTGTAATTATTAAATAACCATGTTTATAGGCAGCTTTTCGTATCAAGTAATATTATTAAAAATTGTTTGTTTTTTTACTTCATTCCAAATAGCATCCATTTCTTCCAAACTCATATCCGACAGGGATATCCCGCTATTCGCTGCAATCAATTCCATTTGTTGAAAACGATGAATAAACTTTTGATTGGTTTTTTCTAAAACTCCCTCAGCATCAACTTGCAAAAACCGTGCATAATTAATTAAACTAAATAACACATCTCCAAATTCTTCTTCTACATCAACTTGTTTTTTATGTGCAATAGCATCTTGTAACTCATTCATTTCTTCTTCAACCTTTTTCCAAACATCTTCTTTATTCTCCCATTCAAATCCAATTTGCTTTGCTTTTTCCTGAATACGAGTTGCTTTTACGACAGCAGGCAATGAAGTTGGCACACCACTTAAAACACTTGCTTTTCCTTTTCCTTCCTTTAATTTTATTTTTTCCCAATTACGTTTCACATCGTTATCATCATTCACTTTTACATCCCCATAAATATGTGGATGACGGATTATTAATTTTTCACAAATACCATTGATCACTTCATTCAATTCAAATTGCTTTTGTTCGCTTCCAATTTTTGAATAAAATAAAATATGCAATAACATATCACCCAATTCTTCTTTAATTCCCTGCCAATCTTCTTTAGTTATAGCATCAGCTAATTCATAAGTTTCCTCAATGGTCATGGAACGAAGTGAATGAATAGTTTGCTTTTTATCCCATGGACATTGTTCTCTCAACTCATCCATAATTTTTACTAACCGGAGAAAAGCTTGTGCTGTATCTGACATAATATTTGATTGATAAAATAAAGTTGAATGACCCTATCCTAAAATTTCTAATTTATAAAGAAAAATATGACATCTTGTTAATGTTTGACTAAAAATACACAACTATACAATAGCCGCAAACCGAATGTGCGTTTTGTTTTTTGAATGTTGATAACCTTGCACCTATTTTTGATGAAATATTTGCGCATGAAAAAATTGTTTTTGATAGTTTCTCTTTTTATTACATCCCATTTATTTAGTCAATATTATTACAATGATATCATTGCCAATCAGCAAAGCAACCAACGTTATCATTTACTGATTTTAAATAAGGTCAATAAAGTAACAGCAACAAATTTGGATGCCAATAATCAAGTTCAGGATAACTTTTTGTTAGAAGAACTGATTAATGCAAGCACTCATCAAACAATAATTAATTCCAAAATTGCGAGCGGTAAAACATCTGTTATTAAACATTGGTATGAAAAAGAGAAGATTTTAAAAACTGAAGAAACATCTAATAATGTTAATACACAGGTAAACTATAATTATGATGAAATGGGAAGAGTAAAAACAATTTCATCCAATACCATTGATACTTCATTTCAATCTGAATCAACAGAAGTTCATATCTGGACATACAATAGCAGCAATCAACCACAACAAATGTGGAATATTAAAAACAAAGCCGATTCTGTGTTAGTTGATTTTTTGTATGATGATCAAGGTAATGTTATTGAAGAGCATTGGTTCAAAAAAAATGTTGAACAGGAAATTTATTATTATTACTATAATGATAAAAAACAATTAACTGATATTGTTCGTTTTTCCAAAAAGGCTAAACAATTATTACCCGATTTTTTATTTGAATATGATAACCAAAATCATATAATTCAAATGACACAAACACTTTTAGCAAATAATAATTATTTAGTTTGGAAATATTTGTACAATGATAAAGGATTGAAACAAGAAGAAATTTGCACTAATCGGCAAAAACAAATTATGGGAAAGATTGAATATAAATATGAATAACAAAAAAGCCGAAGAAAATATCTTCGGCTTTAATCGTTGCCGTGCCCACAAAAGGAATCGAACCTTCACTCCCTTGCGAGAACCAGATTTTGAGTCTGGCGCGTCTACCAATTCCGCCATATGGGCTTTAAACGGGTTGCAATATTAATGCATGAATTGTTTACAACAAAAGTTTTTTTATT
>CAILAF010000089.1 GCA_903832075.1 uncultured Chitinophagaceae bacterium | reverse complement strand
TATTACCGATGCTGTTATTGTAAAACCACAAAGCGAAATTTCATTTCCTTACAACATTCATGGCGATACCATTTTTTTTGGAAAAGATAAACGTGCAGCTTTAGTAGCTACTTTAAGTTCATCAGATTATAAAGGCTTTGATTTTTTATTACATGATGATGAAAAAATATTCGGTGGCGGCGAACGTGCACTACCATTGAATCGCAGGGGATATCGTTTTAATTTGTATAATAATCCATGGTATGGTTATAGTGATGGTGCAGATAATTTAAATTTTTCAGTTCCTGTTTTTACATCATCCAATAAATATCTTTTGTTTTTTGATAATGCATCAAAAGGTTTTGCAGATATTGGTAAAACCAATCAACAAATTTTTGAAACAGGTTTTGTAAGTGGCGAATTAAATGTGTTTATTGTTTTGGGAGATGATTATAAACAACTATTAACTACTTATCAATCTTTAACCGGCACACAACCATTACCACCGCGTTGGGCATTTGGAAATTTAATGAGTCGTTTTGGATATACAAGTGAACAACAAGTGAAAAACATTGTTGATTCGATGAAACAAAATCAAATTAAAACAGATGCAATCATCTTCGATTTGTTTTGGTTTGGTGATAGTATTAAAGGAACATTAGGAAATTTAGATTGGATAAATAAAACAAAATGGCCTGATCCCAAAAAAATGATTACTGATTTTAAAAATCAAAATATTAATACCATTTTAATCAGCGAACCTTTCTTTTTAAAAGGAACAAAAAATTTTGATGCTTCATTGCCGTATCTCGCAAAAGACAGTGCCGGAAAGGCTTTCATGCTTACTGATTTTTATTTTGGTTATGGCGGCATATTAGATGTGTTTAGAAAAGATGCAGGCGATTGGATTTGGAATATTCATTATAAAAAGCAAATTGCAAATGGAGTTGCAGGTTGGTGGACTGATTTAGGTGAACCCGAAAAACATCCATCATCTTTATTTCATAATTTAAAAGATGAAGGTGTAAACAGAATGATGAATGCTGATGAAGTGCATAATGTGTATGGTCATTATTGGAATAAAATGTTGTTTGAACATTATGCAAATGAATTACCTAATACCAGATTATTTCATTTAAACCGAAGTGGTTTTGCTGGAAGTCAGCGGTATAGTATTTTTCCATGGACAGGCGATGTAAGCCGCAGCTGGAGCGGATTACAAGCATCGGTAAAAAATATTTTAGGAATGAGCATGAGTGGTATTCCGTATGTGCATAGCGATGCAGGTGGTTTTGCCGGTGGTGATGGCGATAATGAATTATATATTCGTTGGTTGCAGTTTGCATCATTCACTCCAATCTTTCGTCCTCATGGAACTGCATTGTATGAAGTAGATAAGAATGCTTTTAGTTTTCCAAGCGAACCTGCATTAATTGATACGGCTTATCGCGGAATTGCAAAATCAATTGTTCATTTAAGATATCAATTGATGCCGTATAATTATACATTGGCTTATCGTCAGGCAAAATTTGGTGAGCCATTAATACGACCATTGTATTATGATTTTCCAAGTGATACAAAGGCAATGGATATTGATGATGAATTAATGTGGGGCAATGAAATCCTTGTGGCACCTGTGTTACAGAAGAATTCAACAACAAGAAAAGTTTATTTGCCAAAAGGCGAATGGTATAGATTTACTCGTGATACATTATATATTGGCAATAGGTGGATTACACTTCCTTTAAAATTACAAACGATTCCATTTTTTATTAAAGCCGGCTCCATATTACCGCTTTATGATTTTGATGATTCATTACATAATAATGTAAAAAAACTTTTTTGGAATTATTATCCTTCACAAAAAGAATCGGAATATGTTTTATTTAATGATGATGGAGAAAATAAAAATTCATTAGAAGAGAAAAAATTTCAATTGTATGCCGTGCACGTTACACCTGAAAAAAATAGCTATCATTTTATTTTTAAATTTTCAGGAAACAAAACCGATTTGAAAAAAGAAAAGTATGATTGGAAATTAGTTCTAAGAACTATTAAGAAAAATCCTAAAAATATTTTTATCAATAATAAAGAAATGAATAAAGGTATTTATGCTTTGTCTCTACAAGAAAATTATAATGAATTAATCTTGCCACTTGAGTTTAAAGAAGAAACATTAGATGTAAAAATTCTTTTTTAATTAATCATTCAACAAATCAGGTCTTCTTTGTTGCGTATGTTGTAATGCTTGTTCATAGCGCCATTCTTCTACTTTTTTTGGATCGCCTTGCAATAAAATTTCAGGAACATGCATTCCGCGAAACTCAGACGGGCGTGTATATACAGGCGGTGCCAATAAATTATCCTGAAACGAATCGGTTAATGCAGAAGTTTCATCATTCAATACTCCAGGGATTAATCTGCCAATTGCATCAACAACAATGGCAGCAGCTAATTCACCACCACTTAAAACAAAATCGCCAACAGAAATTTCTTTGGTTATATATAAATCGCGAATGCGTTGATCAATGCCTTTATAATGTCCACAAATAATTAGAACATTTTCTTTCAATGATAATTGATTCGCCATTTGTTGATTAAATGTTTCACCATCTGGCGTCATATAAATTATTTCATCAAACTTTTTTTCTTTTTGTAATTCATCAATCGCATTAGCTAATGGTTCGCACATCATCACCATTCCGGCACCGCCGCCGTATTGATAATCATCCACCTGACCATGTTTATTAATTGACCATTTTCTTAAATTATGCAAATGAATATTCAGCAAACCCTTATCCTGTGCACGTTTCATAATGCTGTGTTGAAAAGGACTTTCTAATAATTCAGGTGCAACAGTAATAATGTGAATGTTCATTTAGCAAAGATGAAGAATTAAATGTAATTAGAAAGCCACATATTATTTTCATCACGAATTAAAGCAGTTATTTTTGCTGCTCGATAATGATTGAATTTTTATGCAAAAACAATTACAGGAATTAGATAAAATTTTTGATGGATTATTTTTTTTCGATAGTACTTCCATTCATCAGGCGCAATTATTGGCTTATTCAACCGATGCATCGGTTTATCAGGAAAAACCTTTAGCTGTTGCTATTCCAAAAAATGTGGAGGATATAAAAAAAATAATTGCATTCGCAAATAAAAACGCAATCACATTAATTCCAAGAGCAGCGGGCACTTCATTAGCCGGACAAGTTGTTGGCAATGGAATTGTTGTTGACATCTCAAAATATTTTACAAATATTTTAGAAGTAAATGCAAAAGAAAAATGGGTTCGTGTTCAACCCGGTGTGATTCGTGATGATCTGAATTTTTATTTAAAAGATTTTGGTTTGATGTTTGGTCCTGAAACTTCAACTGCCAGCAGAGCCATGATTGGCGGCATGTTGGGCAATAATTCATGTGGCTTGCATAGCATTGTTTGGGGCTCGGTTCGTGATCATATTTTGGAAGTAAAAGCATTGCTGAGTGATGGTAGTGAAGTTGTTTTTAAAGAAGAAAATATTCAATCATCAAATCAATCATCTTCTCTCAAAGAAAAAATTTATAACAATTTATTTCGATTATTGAATGATGAAAACAATCAATCACTCATTCAAAATAATTTTCCTCAATCTTCTGTAACTCGCAGAAACAGTGGTTATGCATTGGATAGTTTAATTAACATGCAACCATTTAATGCTAAAGGAAAACCATTTAATGTTTGTAAATTATTAGCAGGTTCAGAAGGTACATTGGCATTTGTTACTGAAATTAAAATTGCATTACTCGATCTTCCTCCAAAAGAAATTGCTGTTGTTTGTATTCATTGCAACTCTATCATCGAATCATTAAAAGCAAATATTGTTGCATTGAAACATCAGCCAATGGCATCGGAATTGGTTGATAAACATATCATGGATTTTACCATCAATCATCCCGAATACAGCAAGAACAGGTTTTTTATAAATGGAGATCCAGCAGCTATTTTAATGGTTGAATTTATGGATGATAATATTGAAGTGGTTAAACAAAAAGCAACTAATTTAATTGCATCATTACAAAAAGAAAAATTAGGTTATGCATTTCCTGTTTTATATAATGAACAAACAAAATTTGCTTGGGATATTCGCAAAGCAGGTCTGGGCTTGCTTCGCAACGAAAAGGGAAATACACAACCTGTTAATTTAATTGAAGATTGTGCTGTTAGCACTGATGAATTACCAAATTATATTTTTGATTTGCAGCAGGTTTTAGTTAAGCATAAAGTGAATGCATCGTACTATGCGCATGCAGGTGCCGGCGAATTGCACGTTGAACCAATGATCAATTTAAAATCTGAAGAAGGATTAAAAACTTTCAGAAATATTTTGGCTGATACTGTTGAATTAATTAAAAAATATAAAGGTTCATTATCAGGAGAACATGGTGATGGAAGATTGCGTGGCGAATATATTTCGAGTGTTGTTGGTAATGAAACATATCAATTATTTAAAGAAGTAAAAAATATTTTCGATCCTAATAATATTTTTAATGCAGGAAAAATTACTGCAACACCTGCAATGGATACGCATTTGCGCGTTCAACAAAAAAATAATGAAAGAGAAATAAAAACAACTTTTAATTTTTCGGAGAATGATGGCATCTTAAGATTAGCTGAAAAATGTTCAGGTTCCGGTGATTGCCGAAAGACAAATATTAGTGGTGGTGTAATGTGTCCAAGTTATATGGCAACACGTTTGGAAAAAGATACAACCAGAGCAAGAGCCAATATGCTACGACAATTTTTAAGTAATGAATTGGATGATCAACCTTTTAATCATGATGAGATAAAAGAGATAATGGATTTATGTTTGAGTTGTAAAGGTTGCAAGACCGAATGTCCATCGGGTGTTGATGTTGCAAAGATGAAAGCAGAATTTTTACAACAATATTATAATAAAAATGGAATTCCATTTCGTGCAAACTTGATTGCTAATTTTTCTAAGCAAATGAAATTGATTTCTAAAATTTCATGGGCTTATAATTTATTTTATGATGTAGATATATTTAGAAAAATTGCAAACAACATTGTTGGATTTCATCCCAATAGAACAATGCCGAAATTATCGAATGAAACTTTACTGCATTGGTTTAATGATCATCAACCGTTATCTGTCAACCGTCATCTGTCAACTGTTTATCTTTTTTGCGATGAGTTCACCAATTACAACGATGTTGAAATTGGAAAGAAAACAATTTTATTATTGGAAGCAATCGGTTATCAAGTCATCATTCCAAAACATTTGGAAAGCGGAAGAACTTATTTATCGAAAGGATTAGTAAATAAAGCTGCCGAAATTGCAAATAAAAATATTGAATTATTAGCTGAAATTGTTTCAAATGATAAACCTTTGGTAGGCATAGAACCTTCTGCCATACTGACTTTCAGAGATGAATATATTGATCTGGCAAATGAGAACAATTATCAAAGAGGAAAAGAATTAGCAAAGCATTGTTTTACAATAGAAGAATTTTTATCCAATCAATATGAATCAGGATTGATTGATAAAAAATTATTTACTGAAGAGAAAAAAGAAATTTTAATTCATGGGCATTGTTATCAAAAAGCATTGTCATCACAAAAATTTATTTCTTCGATTGTAGAAATTCCCGAAAACTATTCATCGCAATTAATTGCATCAGGTTGTTGCGGAATGGCCGGTGCATTTGGTTACGAAAAAGAACATTATCATGTTTCTCAACAAATTGGTGAATTGGTCTTATTTCCTGCGGTGAGAAATGCAAAAGATAAAATTGTAGTTGCATCAGGTACCTCATGCCGACATCAAATAAAAGATGGAACAAAAACAAAAGCTTTGCATCCGGTAGAATTATTGCATGATGCTTTGATAAAATAATTTTTTATTTATCCATAAAATTATCAATATCTCTTTTATCTTTTTTTGTTGGTCGTCCAACTTTGCTTAAACGTTTGCCGGTATTAAATGTTGCAGCCTGAAATGCAATCCTGTCAAGCTCTTCAGCAGGTGTGATATCTGTGTAAAATTTTATCGCTTCGCTATATTGAACTCTTTTTTCTAATAAACCTGTTACTTTAATGATCCATCTTTTATTTTCTGTTTTTACTTCATATTCTTCGCCAATATTTACATTTTTAGAAGCTTTGATATTGTTTCCTAAAAATTTTACTTTGCCTTTATCACATGCATCGCCTGCCTGGCTGCGTGTTTTAAATAAGCGTATTGCCCAGAGATATTTGTCTATTCGTAATTTTTCTTTTTCAAGCATGATTCAAAAATAAATATTCAATCGCCTTTTTCTAAAGTAAAAATTTCTTCAACATTTTTTTTAAATGCCTTTGCAATTTTTAAAGACAATATTGTTGAAGGAATATATTTTCCAGTTTCAATGGCAAAAATGGTTTGTCGCGATACAGATAATTTATCTGCTAATTGCGTTTGTGTAATATTCAATTTCAATCTTTCATCTTTTACTTTATTCTTCATAAACTTTCTTTTTATTTCTGAATAAAATAAAATTGAAATGAAGAATATAAAAGAGCCAGAATAAGAAAATTGAACTGATCAAGAATATTTCTAAACCTCCGTCACCAGCGGGTTCTGTTCTAAAAATGAACATGTATAGAAATGACAACAAGAAAAATAATAGCTGAATAAATGCCGATAATTGAAAAGATTGCAATCTTATATTGCTGATGTATTCATCTTCCTGTTTTTCTTTTGAAAAGGTAACCAAATATATCCCAATCAAAAAACTAAAGAATGAAATTGTAAGAATCATTACTTTAATCCAATGAATTATCATTATGCTATTGAACAAGCCAATTTGTGTAAAGCACCAAATCAATAAACCGATCGGCATCATCAAAGCACCCAATCTTTTATATTGATTAGGCAAAAGATATTTTGTTTTCATAATTTTTTTTGTGAAAGTAAATCAATTTTGCCTATGTAAAGTAAACTTTACATAGGCAAAATAAAAAAAGCCAAAACTTAACATGGTTTTGACTTTTTGCATTTAAGTTTTATTTCTTCATCTCCGCATAATATTGATGGAAGTACGGAATAGTTTCAATGCCTTTATAAAAATTAACAAGATCATATTTTTCGTTTGGTGAATGCAAATTATCACTATCCAAACCGAAACCCATGAATACAATTTTTATTTTTAGTTCTTGTTCAAACAAAGCACAAATAGGAATACTTCCACCACCGCGAACCGGAATAGGTTCTTTGCCAAACGTTGCTGCTATTGCTTTTGCGGCGGCACGATATTCATTAGAATCCATTGGTGTTAAATACGGTTCACCGCCATGATGCTCTTCTGCTTTTACGGTAACACCGGCAGGAGCAATGCTTTTAAAATAGTTCAATAATTTTTCTGTTATTTTTTTTGATGATTGATTAGGTACTAATCTTGCAGATATTTTTGCAAAAGCTTTCCCGGGTAAAACGGTCTTTGCACCTTCACCGGTATAACCACCCCAAATACCATTTACTTCTATTGTTGGACGAATACCTGTTCTTTCATTTGTTGTATAACCTTTCTCTCCCCATAAAGTTGATACGCCTAAATCTTTTTTATATTCTTCTTCATTGAAAGGCGCTTGTGCCATTTTTTTTCTTTCTTCTGCAGATGCATTTAATACATCATCATAAAATCCGGAAATAGTGATATGATTATTTTCATCATGACAACTTGCAATCATCTTTGCCAGTATGGTAATTGGATTTGCAACTGCACCACCATACACACCGCTATGCAAATCTCTGTTTGCTCCAGTTATTTCAACTTCTATATAACTTAATCCGCGAACACCAACATCAATACTTGGATTCTCCATACTTAACATACTGGTATCGCTAATTAAAATCACATCTGCTTTTAATAATTCTTTATTTGCTTTTACAAACTTTGCCAAATTAGGACTGCCAATTTCTTCTTCTCCTTCAATAATGAATTTAATATTGCATGATAAACTATTTGTTTGCACTAAAGTTTCCAATGCTTTTACATGCATAAAAAATTGACCTTTATCATCAGCCGATCCTCTTGCAAATATTTTTCCGTCTTTGATGACCGGCTCAAAAGGCCCGCTGTGCCATAGTTCCAGCGGGTCGGCAGGTTGTACATCATAATGACCATACACTAAAATTGTTGGCTTAGATGCATCAATAAATTTTTCTGCATATACAACAGGATGACCTTCGGTTTCATAAATTTCAGAT
>CAILAF010000088.1 GCA_903832075.1 uncultured Chitinophagaceae bacterium | reverse complement strand
TTCTAAATAAATGATCACCGCCACCTTTTAAAAAATCTGCAACGGGCCAATTATTTGAAGGCAAATTTCTTTTATTAGAGTAATTTAAAGTATTTACAGGAATAGGACTGTTATTGACGATGAAACAATCTAAATCGCCATCGCCGTCATAATCAAAAAAAGAAACCTGAGTAGTATAACCGGTATTGGCCAATCCATATTTTTCTGCAGACTCTGTAAAAGTTAAATCATGATTATTGATGAAAAGTTGATTCTTGCGTAAAGAAGAATCCATCATATTACCTGCATTACAAACAAAAATATCTAACCAGCCATCATTATTAATATCAACCAAAACAACACCTGTGCTCCATTGTTTTTTATCTGTAAATCCTGCTTTGGCTGAAATATCTTCAAACTTAAAATTGCCTTTATTCAAATACAGTTTATTGCTGCCCTGATTGGCTGCAAAAAAAATATCTGCCAATCCATCGTTATTTAAATCACCTATGGCAACACCTGCACCATTATAAAAATTTCTGTAATTAAAAATATTCATCTCTTTAGAATCATGAATATTATTACTGAAATCAACACCTGTATTTTTTTTTAATTCAAATAATTCATCGTCTTTGTTTTCAGTATGACAAGCAGACAATGACAATAAAAAACACAATAGAACAGAAGTAGAAAAAGAATAGCGCATAAATAAAAGTACAAAAAAAGAGGTTGTATTAAATAATACAACCTCTAATAATTGAATTACAAAATAATATTAGTATCCGTAGTTCTGCTTCAAATTAGGATTGGAAGAAAGTGCAACAGTTGGAATAGGATAAACACATCTTGAAGGATCAGATGCAACAGGTCTTTCGCCAACCGGTGCATTAAATACCCCAAAACGAATCATATCTTGTCTTCTTACTGCTTCATAGTATAATTCTCTTCCGCGTTCAGCCAATAAAGTTGGCAAATCAATAGAACTTAAAGCAGATGCACCTCTTACTGCACGGATTCCGTTTACAATAGACAATGCTGTTTCTCCGCCTGTTGGTGTGCCACCTCTTAAAATAGCTTCGGCTTTCATTAAGCGCATATCAGCAAAACGGAAGAATACAAAATCATTATTACTTGAACCGCCACCACTTGAATTTACAGTTGAAGGATCCAATGGATATTTTACAACACGAATACCTTTTGCTTCTGTAGAAAAGAATAAGCTAACATCAGGTGTAAATATCAATGGGTTACCACTTCTATCTTTTAAGTTAACAATTGGATTACCAACAGTGCCACCTTGAGGACCTTGAACCTGACCAACAATAAATCCGGCAGGACTACCCATAAGAGCGTCATAAGAAGGAACTGCGCCATGACCACCAACACGTGTATCGCCGGCTCCAAAACTATTATAAAAATCAGATAATGTTGTAAAGCCATTCCAGCCGCTTGGTGCTTGGTTATAATGGAAAGCCATACAAGATTGCCATTGTACATTGATACCATCAGAATGAGTACGAGTGAAAATCAATTCTGTTGATTTGGTACCATTATCCCATTTAAAATTATCAAAATAGTTGGGAGTAAGGTTTAATAACGGGTTTGCATCAATTGCATCACACAAAGAAATCACTTTGTTCATATCTGCAGATGCAAAATTAAATGGCCCAGCAGGTTTAGTTGGATCGTTAGTATAAACAGCTTTGTTTAAATAAATTCTTGCTTCTAAGAATTGGGCAGCTTCTTTAGTTGCTTTATCTCTTGTAGCCACAGTATAAGTTGGTAAAGCAGCAATAGCAGCATCTAAATC
>CAILAF010000087.1 GCA_903832075.1 uncultured Chitinophagaceae bacterium | reverse complement strand
CAACCAAAACAAACTTTAATTGTGATGGATGTTTTTTATATAATAATGAAACTAATATAGCATTTACACCAACAGATTTACCCTGACCTGTTGCACCGGCCATTAATAAATGCGGCATACTTGCCAGATCAACAATAAAATTTTCGTTATCAATTTTTTTACCAATTGCAATGGGCAATGAAAAATTATTGTTTTGAAATTTATCGCTTGCCAATAATGTTTTCATACTCACTACACTCTTGCGAACATTGGGAACTTCAATACCAATTGTACCTTTCCCTGGAATAGGTGCAATAATACGAATACCAAGCGCAGCAAGGCTTAGCGCAATATCGTCTTCCAAATTTTTTATACGACTGATACGAACGCCAGGTGCAGGAACAATCTCGTATAATGTAACTGTTGGTCCAATCGTTGCAGCAATTCGTTGAATGGCTATATCATAATTTTGTAAAGTAGCAATGATTTGATTTTTGTGTGTTTCCAATTCAGTTGGATCATGAACAATTTTTTCGCTGCCATGTGTATCCAATAAATCAAGAGATGGATATTTATAATCACGCAAATCTAAAGTAGCATCATATCTTTCAACAGTTGGTGTGACAATCAATTCAGGAATTTCTTCATCTACAGTTTCTTTAATCTCTAATTCCATATCAATGGAATCTTTCTTTGATCTTGGAGCTTTTGCAATAACAGGAGCATTTTCATCAACAATCAATTCATCTAACTTTTCTTCTGTCATCGCAATTCCGTCATCTACCATCTGTTCCTTTTCATTTACATCAAAATTTGTTAATGCATCATCAACTTTATCTTCATCAACAGCAATAAACAATGCACCACCTTTTCCATCATTTTTTAATTTATTAGCGCTAATCGGTTCTACTTTTACTGATAATTTAAATTCTGAAGAAAGCTCATCTTCAGGCCAGACTTGCTTTTCAGTACTTTCAACATTTGATTCATTATTCAATAATGCATCTGCTTTTTCATCTTTAGGAAAAATATTTTTCCATTCTGGCCATTTAAATGTTGGATTGAATCTCCAAATAATATAACTAAAAACCGAAACAACTAATAACGCAGCAGTTCCAACATTACCAATCCATTTCACAAACCAACTATTTAATAATTCGCCTGTTGCGCCGCCCCAACTGAATTCGCTGTTCTTAGTTACAAATGCTAACGACATACTGATTACTAATAAACCTGCAATTACATAACGAAGATTACGAACCAATGAAAACACTTTTTTTTCCACTAATAAATTAACACCAAGTACAAAAAAGAAAGTGCAGAATAAATAGGATGCTAAACCAAAACCATTGTAAATAAAAATATGCGCCACATAAGCGCCTAACACACCTAACAAATTATGCACTTGTACATCATCAGTTGAAAAAATTTTTATACCAAACTGTTGAACTTTATCTTGATCTTCCTGCCAGGTAAATAAATAAGAAGTGAATGCAATAAATAAAAATATAGCAAACAATAAACTAACCGCACCGGCTATTTTTTTAGTACGTTCATCTTTCACCACTTCTGTTACGGTAACTTCAACTTCTTTATCTTCCGTTAATTGTTCCGGATCAGGTGGCGGTGGTGTTTTCTTTTTTAATCTATTAGCCATAAAATCTATTACACAGTAAAATTATTCTAAGCTAAGGCAATAAGAACAATGGGAACAGGCATGTGGATTACTTTTCGTGTTTTATAGCTTCGCCCCGATTTTCATCTTGATAAGTGGATAACTCTACCGAGCTAAATAGAAATTTAGTTGTTTTTTTCTTCGATAAAAACATTTTATTTGCTAAACAAATATGTCATACGAAAATTTACAAGCACAACGTTGGGTGAACGAATATGCAGATATGCTGCTATCATACACTTCTGTGCGTGTGAATGACAGAAACATTGCAGAAGATATTGTGCAGGACACATTTTTAAGTGCATGGAAAAATCGTGAGAACTTTAAAGGAGAAGCATCTGAAAAAAATTGGTTGTTTAGTATTTGTAAGAATAAGATCATTGATTATTATAGAAAAAAAGCACGCACACCTGTTCAATATGCAACTATTGATGATACTGCCGGCTATTTTGATGCAGATGAGCATTGGACTGAAAAAGAAGGTCCAATCAATTGGGGCATTGATTATAATCACACCTTAGATAAAAAAGAATTTTATACTATTCTGGAACTTTGTAAAAAGAAATTGCAGGAATTACAACAAAAAGTCTTTGTTTTAAAATATCTGGAAGATGTAGATTCTGATGAAATCTGTAAGCTATTAAACATTAGTTCGTCAAACTACTGGGTATTAATTCACAGAGCAAAAGTTCAATTAAGAAGTTGTTTAGAAAAAAACTGGATTAAAGCTTGAAGAAAAATTTTATCAATATATCATGCAAAGAAGCTACGCAGCTTATTCTAAAAAAAGAAGAAGGCAAACTTTCAATTGGACAAAGAGTTCAATTATCCTTGCATTTATTGATTTGCGATTTATGCAAATCATTTAATCTTCAAAATAAATGGATCAATAAACATATTCATCATTTGCAAGAACATTTTTCTATAAAAGCATCAGAAGAATTTAAACAAAAAGTACTCACTTCATTTTCAGAAGAAAATAATTGATTTTTATTTTGAGGAACTTTTTCCAAAACTAAATACCATACAAATCCAGCCGATAATAAAAAACACACCACCAATCGGGGTAATGGGTCCTACCCAATTTAATCCGGCAACATTTGCCACAGATTTATAAGTAAGAATATATAATGAACCACTAAAAAAAATAATTCCGAGAATAAACATCCAACCGGCATAGTATAAATATTTTGCGCCGAACTCTTTATACAAAATGCCTGTTAATGCCAATGCGAATACATGATAAAACTGATACCTAATTGCAGTTTCAAAAATTTTCAAACTGTTTTCATCAACTAATTGTTTCAATCCATGTGCACCAAATGCACCAAGTATAACACTTAATGCACCAAGCAATGCAGCTATTCGTAAAAATGTTTTGTTCATTGATTTTGTTGTTTATTTGTAAAACATTTATCACTATTCACTTTTCACTAACTGCAACATCGTTTTCAAATTAATATCTTTTCCCTGCAAATGAATTTTTGATTGCGAATAAAATTGTTTTCGTTCTTCAAACTTTTTTGCAAGAAAATTTTTCAATTCATCATTCGATAAATCTTTTATTAAAGGTCGATGATCTTTTTCAGGTTTCAATCTTTCTACCAGCACATCAATGCTTTCATCAATCCAAATGGTTAAGCCATTTTTATTCATCCATTCCATATTTGCATAAAAGCAAGGCGTGCCGCCTCCTGCTGCCAAAACAAATATTTTCTTTTCTCCAAACCAACGTAAAATTTTTGCTTCTGCTTTTCTAAAATATTCTTCACCATCCTCTGCAAAAATTTCTGCAATGGTTTTCTCTTCATTCGATTCTATTAAAAAATCCAAATCATATCCACCGCATTTTAATTTTTGAGCTAATTGTTTAGTCCAAAAACTTTTTCCGCTACCCAT
>CAILAF010000086.1 GCA_903832075.1 uncultured Chitinophagaceae bacterium | reverse complement strand
GCCACAGGGCAATCCAAGTTTTCCTGAATCTACTTTAACCGATAGCGTTGATTATGGAAAGAACAGAGCCAAATTAGCTTGGTATAACATTGAACCAAATTTGCAGGATAAAAATTATACTAATAATCCATTAAAAAATAATCTTACTGAATTAAGTGATCCAAGAGTTAGATTGGTTTATACCAATGAATTATTTCCACAACTAACAACAAATATCACTAACACTCAAACAACAACTTTTGATTTAGCATTTTATCCAACTGATCCTGGTCCATATAATTATGAAAACAATCCTTCACAAATAAATTCAAATGGTAAACTATTTAATCCGCAAAACAGATGGGGTGGATTAATGCGAGCATTAGATCAAACAGATTTTGAAACCAATAATATTGAATCGGTAGAATTCTGGATACAAGATCCATTTATAAAAAGTCCGACAAGCAGCGGAGGAAAATTGTTTTTAAACTTAGGTGATGTAAGTGAAGATATTTTGAAAGATGGAAAACGTTTTTATGAAAATGGTTTAAATACACCAAGTATTCCAGCTGCAGTAGATAGTTCAAGTACATGGGGTAAAACACCTGTGAATCCAATTCAAGTTACCAATGCATTTAGTAATGATCCAAATGATCGTTCTTATCAAGATGTAGGTTTTGACGGATTGGATGATAATGGCGAAAGAATTAAAAGGAGTTATTATTTAAATGTAACGGCTAATAATTTTGGAATCAATTCACCATTATATCAAAGAGCAATTAAAGATCCGTCGAATGATAATTATGTTTGGTATCGTGATGCAAACTTTGATGCTATCGGAACAGGCATATTAGGAAGATATAAAAATTATAATAATCCGCAAGGTAATTCGCCAATTGCAGTAGGCAACAGCACATTTGCTCCTGCAGCTACTTTATATCCTGATAATGAAGATCTCAATCATGATAATAGTATGAATGAGAATGAAGCATATTATGAATATGAAGTTGATATGAAGCCCGGAATGGATGTTGGTGTTACCAAATTTATTACAGATAAAAGAGTGGTTACAGTTACCTATGCTGATGGACATACCGGTACTGAAAATTGGTATCTGTTTCGTATTCCTATAAAAAATTATACAAAAAATTACGGACAGGTTCCTGATTTTAAATCCATTCGTTTCATGCGAATGTATTTAACAGGATTTCAAGATTCAGTGGTAATGCGTTTTGCTTCATTGAATTTGGTAAGAAATACTTGGCGTCAATTTGCATACAATGTTGATACTACCGGATCATATACACCAATCAATTCTTCAACAACAACATTAAATACATTAGCTGTAAATGTTGAACAAAATAGTAGCAGAACGCCGGTTAATTATTTAATACCACCGGGTATTGAACGTGTTCAATTGTTAAGTAATAATGGAGTGAACTTATTGCAGAATGAACAATCATTAAGTATGCAGATAAGCAACTTGGCAGTTGGCGATGCAAGAGCAGTGTTTAAAGCATTTCCGAATTATGATATGCGTTTGTTTGGAAAATTATTAATGTTTGCTCATGCAGAGGCTTTGCCAAATACATTTTTAAAAGATAACCAATTGAATTTGGTAATGCGTATTGGTCAGGATTATTTGAATAATTATTACGAAATAAAAATACCTTTAAAAGTTACACCATCCGGCAATTATCCAGCAACTGCAGATACAGTTGTTTGGCCAACATTAAATAATCTTGATTTTGATTTACAAACATTGGTTAACTTAAAACTGCAACGTAACAAAGTTGGTTTTTCGGTTGATACTATTTATCGTCAATTAATCGGAACAAAAACATTTTCAATTTTAGGTAATCCAAATATTGGTCAAGTAAGTGGAATATTAATTGGAGTTGAGAATGCAAAAGGAAATACCTCTCCAATTAGTGCTGAAGTTTGGGTAGATGAATTACGATTATCAAATATTAATGAACATGGCGCTTATGCAGCTGTTGGTAAAGTAGATATTACATTGGCAGATTTGGGAAAGATATCCGTATCAGGAAGTATGCATACTGCCGGTTGGGGTTCTTTAGAATCCAATATCGGACAAAGAGCATTAGATAATTTTACACAGTTTGATGCTGCAATTTCAATTGATGCAGGAAAATTGGTTCCTAAAAAAGCAAGATTATCTATTCCAATTTTTGCAAGTATCAATCGAACGGTAAGTACGCCTGAATATGATCCTTATAGTTTAGATCTATTATTGAAGAATGAACTAAATGCAGCTGCTAATAAAGCGATTAGAGATTCAATCAGAAATGCAGCAATAGATCAAACAACAATTAAAACAATCAATTTTACAAATGTTCGTGTATTACAAAAAGGGAAATCGCATTTACTAAGCTTAAGTAATTTTGATGTAAGTTTTTCTTTTACACAAACATTACAAAGTAATCCGAATACTTTGTTTAATGATGTAATAAAATGGCATGGTAATTTTGGTTATACTTACCAACAATCATCAAAATATACAGAGCCATTTAAGAAATTAATTAAAAGCAAAAGTCCATGGTTTGCATTGATTCGTGATTTTAATTTTAATCTAAAACCATCTTTATTAAGTTTTCGTACAGATATAAATCGTCAATTTGGTCAATATGCACCGCGTATTGTAAATACAGATTTGACGGTATCGAAAGTGCAAAGTGTAGACACTACTTACGATAAATATTTTAATTTCAATCGATATTATATTACCAGATGGAATTTATCTCGTTCAGTCAATCTTGATTTTACAGCAACAAATAATGCAAGAGTTGATGAACCTTATGGTGCATTAAACACGAAAGCAAAAAAAGATAGTGTTGTTAATAATTTCGTGAAAGGTGGAACCAATACACTGTATCAGCAAAAAGCATCTGCTAGTTATACATTGCCAATAAACAAACTTCCTTTAACTGATTGGGTAGTGATTAGATATACTTATGCAACTACATACAATTGGATTGGCGCAAGTCCCTTGGCATATACACTTGGTAATACATTAGAGAATAGTCAAAATAATATTTTATCAGGGCAATTCGATTTTACAAAATTATATGCAAAGAGTAAATGGTTGCGTGCAGTAAATAATGCGAATCAGCAAAGGCCTATGTTTAGTAACAGTCCTAATCAAAAAAATAATTTCTCTAAAGGCCCTGATGTTGCAGATATAAAACCACCTCAGCAAAATATTTTAGGAACAACTATTCCAACAAGAGATGAAGTTGTAAAAGATTTAAAAGGAAAGAAAAAAAGAGATGCATTAAAAAAATGGCGACAACAAAAAAGAGATATTAAAACTGCACAACGATTAGAAAAAAATAATCAACCTGAACAATTGAGCACTATTGCAAAAGTATCTGGTCAATTGATCACTATGCTAAAATCTATTTCAGTAAATTATTCTGAAAATTATAATAGTCGTATCCCTGGTTATAAGGATAGTACAAAAATTTTAGGACAGAACTGGGGCAGTATGCAACCGGGATTAGATTATGTTTTTGGTAAACAACCGGATACTACTTGGCTAAATAAAAAAGCTGCTCAGGGTTTATTTACTCGTGACAGTTCTTTTAATTCGCTTTATACGCAAAACTTTGAACAAAAATTAACTTTAAATGCAGTTGTACAACCTATCAGAGATTTTAAAATTGATATCAGCCTAACTAAAAGTTTTAATAAAAATTATACCGAATTATTTAAAGATACTTTGTTCAATAACAATACTAATTCTAAACAACATTTAAATCCTTATGCAAGTGGTGGATTCAGCATTTCATTCATTTCAATAAAAACATTATTCGAAAAAATAAACACAAATGTTGTATCACCTGCGTTTAATCAATTTGAAGTTAATAGAGTTATTATCTCAAAAAGAGTTGCACAAAACAATCCGTATTGGAGAGCATTGGGATCAGGACAACAATATTCTGCTGATGGTTTTGCCTTAGGATATGGGAGATATTCGCAGGATGTTTTAATACCTGCATTCATTGCTGCCTATACCGGAAAAAGTCCATATAATATTTCATTATTGAAAGAAACGAATGCCAATATAAAATCTAATCCATTTAATGGTACTATCCCAAAACCCAATTGGAGCTTAAGTTATACAGGATTGAGTAAAATTCCATTTTTGCAAAGTATATTTTCGGTAATTAATATAAGAAATGCATATTCAGGAACATTAAGTATGAACAGTTATACCAGTTCATTATTATACAGTGATCCATTAAGATATGGCGCACCGGGTTTTGTGGATTCTGTTAGTGGTAACTATATTCCTTTTTTCTTAGTTCCTAATATTACAATGAGTGAACAATTTTCTCCTTTAATTGGTATTGATGTTACAACTACCAAACAATTAGGATTGAAATTCGAATATGGTAAAAGTAGAACCTTAAGTTTAAGTTTGATAGATTATCAAATGAGTGAAACAAATAGTACTATGTGGACATTTGGTGCAAGTTGGCGAAAGAAAGGATTGCATTTACCTTTTAGATTACCGGGGATGCAAGACACCAAACTGCAAAATGATTTAACATTGAAGTTGGATATTTCTATGCGTAATGATGCAACAAGTAATAGTGTTTTAGATCAGGCAAATTCTTATGCAACTAATGGACAAAAAGTATTGATCATTCAACCGGCAATTGATTATGTGTATAGCAGTAGAATAAATTTAAAATTATTTTTTACGCAAACCAGAACTACTCCATTTGTTTCAACAACAGCACCAACTATTTTTACCAAAGCCGGTTTACAAGTAAGAATTTCTTTAGCGCAATAAATTATTCTTTGTAAAAATAAATACCATCTGCCTGTGCAGTACAGGTAACCACTAAATCATTTATGCAAACATGTGATGGCAATGTGGCGCAGTAATAAGTAATATCGGCAATATCATTGGCATGTAATGGTTCATAACCTTTATAAGTTTGAGCAGCTTTGTCTGCATCACCTTTAAAACGAACCAATGCAAATTCTGTATCAGCAGCACCAGGCTGAATTGCAGTGACTTTTATTTTGTGAGGTAATAGATCAATGCGCATTGTTTTACTTAATGCATCAACTGCGGCTTTTGCTGCACAATAAACATTGCCGTTCTGATACATATCTCTTGCTGCAACAGAACCCATATTAATGATATGACCTTTTTTATTTTTGATCATGTTTGGCAAAACAGCTTTACTTACATACAACAATCCATTTACGTTAGTTTGAATCATAGTATCGTAATCATCTATTAAACCATTCTCAAAACTATCTCTGCCCCATGCACCGCCTGCATTATTTACCAATACATCAATATTTTTCCATTCATCAGGTAAGTTTTCTAAATGATTAAAAACTTCTTCTCGATTACGAACATCGAAAACCAAAGGCAATACTTTAATGGAATATTTTTTTTGAAGATCATCAGCAATAGCCAATAATTTTTCTTTTCTTCTTCCTGTGATGATGCAGTTATAATTGTTGGAAGCAAATTTTTCTGCTATGGCTTTTCCAAAGCCTGATGTAGCACCTGTAATAAGTATTATCATACTACAAATTTAGGAGATAGGATTGAGGGGAAATAATTTAGAATGATGATTGGTTCTAAAAGAGCTTCCAATAAAACAATAACAACATCATGATCGAATAAATAAAAGTGTTCAATGTAAATATCCATTTAAACAATCCATTCGATGCTCTGAAAGCCTTGATGTTAAAGAAGATTATTGGAATTATAAGAACTAAGAAAGCAATTGGAAAGCAGGCTGTAAAATAAAAATGGAATAGATCTCTTGATTTTTCATAAGGCGATGATAAATAAAATATGGCTTTATCAGTTAATAATATATAAACGTACCATGCAAGTGCGATATTCATTAAAAGAGGAAGTAGAAATGAATAATTTTTTTCCGGATTGATTTTCTTTCTGAAATAATTAACCGGATAATAAATGATAGAAAGAATTAAAAATAGATCAATTGAAAAAAGTAGTAACTGAATTCTGATATCATTAAAAGAAGTTTTGTAAGCTACAAATTTTTCATACTCTTTATTCGGCGGAAAAATATTCAACATCCGAATTATATGATCGCCTTTTTTTAATTCATCTTGCAAATTAAATTTTACCACATGCGTATAATCGTGATAAAAATATAAATTAATTAATCCTTCATTCAGATCATAAATTGATGTGTAAGTAGTACCATCCCCAATTTTATTTCTGCATTCATGCATGGTATCCATCATCGATACACAAAAACTTAAACTCGTATCCAATTTATTTTCTAAAAATTTTCTTCCTCTTTGATAACGATCAATGTTTACTTCATCGGGATTTGTTGTAATGGAAGGACAAAAATTCGACAATACATATTTTTGATCATTGCCAATAATGGTGGTATCCACTTCAACTACCAAATATTTCCCTGTTTTATCAACAAACAATAACATAGAATTAATGAATTCACTTCTGTCATATTCATTCAACAATGTTCTTACTTCTTCAACAGATTGGCAATTTTGTAAAATCATTTTTATAAAGTCAGCTGCTTTATTAATTTTCTTTTTCCCAACTGCGGGTTTTAATATTCTAGGATAAACAATAAACCCATCAAAAGCAAGCCCTGCTTCATTCATGCCGCCTTGTGGAAACAGATCATTATGCCCAACATAAGCTGCACCATATTTGTAATTCTTCTTTGTTTCAAACCAAATTTTAGAATCTATTTGCCAAGCATCTTCATTATTGCCTACCATTGTTTTTCCATACATAGTTATCTTAAACATGCTGCATGAATTAGCAATGTTAATTGATAATAATAGTAATGATATGAAAACAAATGGTTTTAAAAGAAGCTGAAGATTTTTCAAATAAATAGTTTTATTGTTTTTTATCTGATTAAAACAGAAGTTCCTTTTCTAAGAACAATTTTTCCGTTATAATCTATGCCTTGTGTTATATACACATAAGCACCGCTTTGTTGAGGAGTACCATTTAAAGTGCCATCCCAACCTTGACCAATTTGAGATGTTGCATAAATTAATTGTCCCCAGCGATTAAATACTTTAAAATATACTAATGTCTTAATACCAACAGTTATCGGTTTTAAAATATCATTCTTGCCATCACCATTTGGCGTAAAGGCACTGGGGACATATATTTCAGGACCTGCTTTAAAAACATGAATTAATATAGACGATTCACCATAACAACCGGCAGCAGTAGTAGCTTTTACAAAATATCTGATTGAATCAATGGTAGAATTAAATGTTGCAATTGGATTATGAATGTTTGAAAAATTTAAATTGGCTTCCGGTGTCCATGAAAATATGTTTGCATCGGAACTACTTACCGTTGCATTTAATTGTAATGGTTGATTAACAATGATCGAAGTATCATTGCCGGCATTAGCAGTTATTGGTGGCGTTACATTTACATGAAATGTATCAACTAATGGATTTGGGCATCCGGCATTTGTTATAGTAATAATATAATTAGTGGCCTTTGATGGTGCCGCAATGGCATGGATGTAAAAAGGATTGCTATTTATAATTCCATTGCCGGCATTAAAAAGTAATCCTGGATTTGACCATGTATAATTTGTTCCTGTAGTAATGATTGGATTAATATATGCCGGCGTTGCAAAACAGATGGTTGTATCAACAGGAAAAGAAATCGCCTGTGGAAATGGTGTACTAAAAATACCAACAAATGTAGCGTTACTTGGGCTTGCATTACAAGTACCACTTTGTATAATTGCACGGAAATAAGTTGGAACATTTACATTATTAATATTGTATAGCGAATCTGTTTTTGCAGGACTAAAATTATTCCATGTGATACTATCTAATGATGATTGCCAATTTAAAATATTTCCTGTATAACCGGTTAATGCAAGTATTGCACCTTTATTTTGTCCTTGACATATTGAAATATTTGCAGGCAATAATGTTCCTGAAACAGTGGATGGGTTAACCGTTATTATTGCGCTCGATGTGGTATCAATAGCACATGATTTTCCGTTTTGTATAATTGCTTTGTATTGCGTTGTAGTATTTAAGTTAACTGCAGTATAGGTATTCGTTGTATCTTTTATTACATTCCAGTTTATTCCATCTGTTGAAGCTAACCAATTTAAAACATGACCATTATTGCCGCTTAATATGATTGGACTATTATTGAATCCTGCACATACTGTATTATTTCCATTCAAATTTCCCGGTATCGTTGGCGTTGTTGCACTTACATGAATGGTATCAAATAGATTGGCACAACTATTTTGTTCTTGTGCAATAAGTAACCCATTCGTATTACCCGGTACAACAGTTATAATATTTGTATTTGCTCCGGAAGTAATACTCCACGAAGGAGGAACTGTCCAATTATAATTTGCACCCGCAAGCGATGGTACAGAATAAATTAAAGGACTATTACTACAAGCTATTGTATCACCTGTTATAGAAAGCCCGTTACAAGCATTTCTAAATGCTATATAAGCATAAGCAAAATGTCCACCTGGTACACAATTGTCGGCTTCAAATGTTAAGGTAACTTTTTGGCCACGGTAAGGAGATAAATCAAAAGTAACTTCCGTCCATCCTTTGGTCCATACTCTTTGTGATGGTGAACCACTGATTGTGTTTGGAGAATTAGTATTACTTAAACTAAATCCCAAAGCAGCCGCAGCTGCAGGGTCTGGCACATAATTGCTCCCACCCTGCGCAATAGTAGGTAATTGATAAAAAGCACTTGCACAAGTGATAGAACCCGAACTTGTATTTAAAGTCGCAGAAAATAAAGGTACTTGTGAAGTTTGATGTGGTGCACCTTCTAATACCATTGCATAAGCATAAGTCATGGTATATAGGGGAACATTTGGAACATTTATTTGATAACTTACTCCTCTAACATAACCACCTTTGTTACTACTTCCATTTGATGTTACTGATGTAGATCCTAATTTAATTGAGTAATTATATTGATAACCATTGATGGTGGGTACTGTAGCATAACCGCCAAAAGGATCAATACTTGCAGTGACTAAAGTTTGAATACCTGGTACACTTGATAAATTATATTCACTGATGCTTGTTGTGCCTAGTGTTCCGGTGGGTGCAGCAACTGTTGAATCATAAGTTTTTAAAATAGCAGATGGACCATTTCCATTTGCATTACTTCCGGTATAAGCATACCAATGCGATAAATCACCCGTTGAAAAATTAATATTGATCGGGCATGTCTGTACTTGTGAGAATGCAGCAGATACAATAAATAATAATATGACTACTAATCTAATTTTCATCTTTAATTATGATAACCACTTTCTTTAATAAAAGATAATAAAAATTTATTTACTTCATCTGTTACTTCTAACATGCCCATATGACCAACATTTTCAAGAATGTGAAAGTAAGAACATTGAGGCAGGCTCACTTGTTGCATACTATCATTTAACGGCACTGCAACATCTTCTTTACCAATGATAAATAATATCGGTAATCTGCTGTTTTTTAAAATAGCTATTCTATCAGGTCTATTCATCATCGCTTTGTAGTATTGCTGACAAGTTTTTTTTGTAAACTGTTTAGCTGATTCTATTAAAGATGCTATTTTCTCCGGATTCGCTTCTTTGAATTTTTTAAAAAAAAGATTGGGGATCATATTTTTTAAAAAAGCGTATGCTCCATATTCTTCCATCATTTCAATTCCTTTCAAACGATTCGCTTTTTTTTCTTCATTGTCTGCAAATGCAGTTGAGTGAATTAATCCAAAACCAGATAATAAGTTTGAATATTTTTCTGCAAATGCTAAAGTAATATAACCACCCATACTATGTCCCAATATAATGCAAGATGAAATGTTTTCATGTTCAAGCAATGCTTTTATGCAATCGGCATAATCATCTATTGAAATAGTTGCAGGTTGCAGGTTATCGGTTTCAGGCAACTGGCAACTGGCAACTTGTAACTGGTAACTAGAAACCTGCAACATTTCAGATTGTCCGCTTCCCGGTAAATCAGGAACAATTAATAAACAATGTTCTTTTAAAAAATTAATTTGTGCATCCCAGATATGATTGTCTTCACCAAATCCATGTATTAAAACAACAGGCTTTCCTTTTCCTTCAATCCTGTAAAAAATATTTTTGTCTTGATATAAAAAACTTTTTTGCATTTTATTTAAGCATCTTTTTCTTCAGCACTAAAAATAAATTCCAAACGATTAAAATAATTCCGATCAAAGAAAATAGTTTAAACAAATAATCGCCATGTTTTACATAAAATGTTTGTTCAGTTAAAACAGGAATATTGTATTTAATCACGGCAGCTTTATCCCATGGTTGAGTTTGTAAAATATTTCCTTTTTCATCAATCACTGCACTAATGCCGGTATTGGCACTGCGCGCAACATAACGCCTTGTTTCTATTGCACGCAATCTGGCATATTGCAGGTGCTGCTTATGTCCAGGCGTATTGCCCCACCAACCGTCATTGGTGATGATAGTTAAAATATTCGCACCTTTTTTTACATACTCGGTTACATATTCGCCATAAATACTTTCATAACAAATAATAGGAGCAGTGATATATGGGTTACTAACTGTTTTAAATGCAACAGCAGCGCTATCTTTTGCATAACCACCAACAGTACCGCCAAATTTTTCGAAAACTGGAGCCATAAAATTTAAGAAACTTGGTAATGTTTCAACTCCCGGAACCAATTTGCTTTTAAAATAAAATTGTGATTGTTGATTAGATTGAATGGTTATTGCTGCATTGTAATCATCATGAAAACTTCCATCTGTATATCGTTGTGCTGTTGATGTTATTTTTTCTGTACCGTAATTTTTATTTGTTTCAATACCCGATAATAAAACAATGTTAGGATGATGATTAATAAAATCAAAGATAGGTTGATAGATCAATGCATGTGCCACCTGATCTATTGAAACATTAGCAGCCATTGCTGTTTCGGGCCAAATAACTAATTGTGTTGTTGAATCAATATTATTTTCTGAAAGCGAAACCAATGTTTTAATTTGTTCATTGATTGATTGAACATTGAATTTTTGATAAGGATCAATATTCGGTTGAACAATTAAAACATTGTTGTTTGTTTTTTTTGTTAATGTTAGAATAGGGGGATAAATAAAAAATGAAATGATCATTGGTGTTATCAAAACAAAACCTGCAACTATTCCTTTTAATTTTTGCCTTTTGCCTTCTGCCTTTTGTGTTAATTCAAACAATAAAATATTTACCAATAATATCCATAAAGAGCCACCGCTAACACCGGTATATTCATACCATTGAATTAAATTAGTGTTCGATGCAAATACATTTCCCAATGTTAACCATGGCCAACTTAATTGCCAGTTTAGATGAATGTATTCGAACAACATCCAAAAACTGATCAATGAAATATAGCCAATTTTTTTACCGTATTTATTTTTAAAGATAAAATAGCCAAGCCATGGAATGCACATCAGCAAAGCATTTGCAATGATGGCAGCAATGCTTCCTACATCGGTGCTGTTCCATATCCACCATGTGGTGGTGGCATTCCATATCAATAAAGTAATAAACGCATGAAAGAAAAAATGATTCCTTTTTTGCAATGCATCCGCAATAAATAATAAAGGAATAAATGCAAAGAAAATAGTTAATGCAAATATGGATGGCAACATAGCCGGCCATGCAGAAAATAATAATATACCCGATAAAATACTTAATGCTGATGATTGTACTCTTTTCACGAACAATTATTTAATGCCGAAAGTTCGTAAATATTTTTATCATCTAAGATGGAATGTGTTAAGATGATTTTATTAAATAAATTATATTCTATCGTTGAAGTGTTCAACGCAACAAAAGCTTAATTCTGTTCAAAAGTTAAGTACAAAAAACTTACAACTTATAACTTATTACTTCCTGCTATAATTAGGTGCTTCTTTCGTAATATCAATATCATGTGCATGGCTTTCTTTCATGCCTGCATTGGTGATTTTTACAAAAGTAGATTGTTGTAATGCATCAATATTTTTGGCACCGCAATAACCCATACCTGCTCGTAATCCGCCAACATATTGATAAACAATCTCACTTACATTGCCTTTATAAGCTACGCGTCCTTCAATACCTTCCGGTACATATTTTTTTATATCATCTTCTACATCCTGAAAATATCTGTCGCCACTTCCCTGACTCATCGCACCCATACTTCCCATGCCGCGATAACTTTTAAATTTTCTTCCTTCATAAATAATTGTTTCCCCCGGACTTTCTTCTGTTCCTGCAAACACACTTCCCATCATTACCACATCAGCGCCTGCTGCTAATGCTTTTACCATATCACCGGTATAACGAATACCACCATCTGCGATCACCGGAATATTTTTTCCTTTCAGTGCATTACTTGCTTCAATGATAGCCGTTAATTGCGGAACACCTGCACCTGCAACAATACGGGTAGTACAAATAGAACCCGGTCCTATTCCCACTTTAATACAATCAGCACCTGCATCGGCTAATGCTTTTGCGCCTGCTGCTGTTCCAACATTGCCTGCAATAATTTGTAGTGATTTAAAATTTTTGCGCAATGCTTTCAACGCTTCTATCACCCCTTTACTATGACCATGTGCACTATCTAATGTTACTACATCAACACCTACTTTTTGTAATGCAGCTGCTCTGTCCATTAAATCTTTGGTAATGCCCAAAGCTGCACCCACCAATAATCTGCCGAGATTATCTTTTACAGCGTTGGGATAATTTCTTATTTGTAAAATATCTCTGTAAGTGATTAATCCAATTAATTTTCCTTGTTTATTTACAACAGGTAATTTTTCAATTTTATAATTGCGTAGAATATCTTCTGCTTTTTTCATGTTCGTTCCTTCGGGTGCGGTGATCAAATTTTCTTTGGTCATCACTTCACTTACTTTTCTTCTTTTATCATTTTCAAAGCGCAGATCTCTGTTTGTTAAAATGCCTACTAATTTTTGATTTGCATCAACAATAGGAATACCTCCAATTTTATTTTCCTTCATCAACTTCAATGCATCACCAATCGTTGCATCAATCAATAAAGTGATTGGATCAATGATCATTCCACTTTCGCTTCGTTTTACTTTACGAACTTGTTCGGCTTGTTTTTCAATACTCATATTTTTGTGCAGAATGCCCAGGCCACCTTCACGAGCCAATGCTATAGCAAGATTGGCTTCTGTAACTGTATCCATTGCTGCGGATAACATAGGAATATTGAGAACAATATTTTTTGTAAGATGCGATTGAATATTTACTTCACGAGGAAGTATCTGACTGTAAGCGGGAACCAATAATACATCATCGAATGTTAAGCCGTCAATGAAGTTTCTTGGAGTAGATTTTTTTGAGATGGATTTTCTTGTTGCCATGTGCAAAGATAATAAAAAACAGGTTTCAAGTTGCAGGTTGCAGGATACAAGTTGCTAGTTACTGGTTACAGGTTTCAAGTTGCAGGTTATTTTTTTTGTCAATTCTTTTCAACCCATTGTATAAATGTATTGATTTGTTTACTCAGTAGTTGATAAGATGAAGATAATTGCTGATAGAAGAATTCATCACTTAAAGATTTTGTTTCAAAAAGAAAATCAAGGTGAACAATTGTTTCATCACATTCGCTTTGTGCGATAATTAAATAGCGTATAAGATCTGCTTTATACTTTTTTCTTCCATAACCTTCAACAAAAGCTGAGCTGATTGCTTTTGATGAACGCCTTATCTGATTTGCTTCTTCAAACATTTCAAATTTTGGAAGTTGCAAACTCATTGTATGAATGCGTATAGCTAACTCTTTTGATAGCTTAAATATTTCAAGATCTCTGTATGATTTAATAATATATTTTTTAAACCAGTAACCGGCAACTTGTATCCTGCAACTTGCAACTAAACCAGCCGATACATCTTCCCAGGCAAACCAACAATTACATTATTCATTTCTAAATTCAATATCGCTGCTGCAACAGAACTGCTGCTGAGTGTACTCTTCAAGTATAATTCATCAATGGCCATCATTTCTTTTTCATTTAAAATGGCAACAATTATTTTTTCATCATCTGTTAACTGAATAAATAATTCTCTTTGTTTTTTTATTTTGTTTTTTTTCTTTTCTTCCCAACCCATGGCTTCCATAAATTGTGCAGCATCATAAAATAAAATGGCTTTGTTTTGTTGAATTAATTTTATACAACCTTCACTTTTATGATCTGTTATTTTTCCAGGAACTGCAAAAACATCTCGGTTATAATTGTAAGCTAATTCTGCAGTGATCATACTGCCGCCTTTTGTTGCAGTTTCAATCACAATGGTGGCATCACTCATTCCTGCAACAATTCTGTTTCTTTTAGGAAAATTATGTTTATCTGCTTTTGTTTTTTTTTCTGAACTCTGTTAATAATCCGCCATTCAATAACATTTCTTTAGCGAGTAATTTATGTTGCGAAGGATAGATGGTATCTAACCCATGTGCCAATACACCTATTGTTGGCAAATTGTTGTGCAGTGCGGCTTTGTGCGCAATGGAATCTATTCCGAATGCCAAGCCGCTTACAATTAAAATATTATTTGATTGAATATCTGCTATGAATTTTTCAGTGATCTGTTTACCATAATCCGTATTATTTCTGGTACCGATGATAGAAATTATTTTGCTGTTATTTACATCCGCATTACCGCGATAAAATAATATGGTTGGTGGATCATAGCAATTCAATAAACGTGTTGGATAATTATGATCAGTGAGAAATAAAATTTCAATATGATGTTTTTCGCAGAATGCTATTTCTTGTTCTGCTTCATTAAAATGATCGAACGATTTTATTTTTGATGCACGTATTTCACCAATGCCTTCTATTGAACTCAATTCTTTTTTCTTCGCTTTAAAAACAGCATTTGCATCACCGAAATGTTCTATTAAATTTTTTGCTTGTACAGCACCAATGTCATCAATTAGTGTAAGCGATAATTGATACAATAAATCATTACCATTCATTATTTTTTATTTTTAATAATGAAGGGTATTTATGCAAATAGTTAGAATTAAAGATACAATTACAAACCAATTATAACAAATTCTGTTCTTCTGTTTTGAGATCTTCCTTCTTCTGTTGCATTATCCGCAGTTGGTTTTGACGAACCATAACCTTTATATTGTAATCTTTTTGATTCAATGCCATTATCTATTAAAAATTGAACAACTGCTTTGGCACGATTCGTTGAGAGTGTGATATTATTATTTTCATTACCGGTATTATCTGTGTGTCCGCTTATTTCAATTTTCAAAGCAACATTTTCTTTCATCAATTGCAATAATTTATTTAATTCAATTAAGCTGACCGGTAATAAAGTAAATGAATTTCTTTCAAATTGAATATTCTTGAAAGCCATATTGGCATTGAGTTCTATTGGTTGTAAAGAAATGTCTTTGGTATAAGTACTATCAGATGATTTATTTGAAAGAGAATATAATTCGCTGTAAAACAAATAACCTTTTCTGTTCACTAAAAAAGTATAATCTTTTCCTGATGGTAATGGAACAAAATATTTTCCGAGTTCATCTGCCTGAACATTCATCAACACTTTATTATTTGTATTATCAATTAATTCAACAGAACAGGGCAAACCTTTTTTTGTTTTTGCATCAAACACTTTTCCTCTTACATATAATGTTTTATGCGGACGAATATCTTCCCGTAAATTAAATTTATATAAATCCAATTCACCTCTGCTGTCTGCTCTGTTACTTGCAAAGTAGGCAGTTGTTCCATCAGCCGACACGGCCAAACTTCCTTCTGTTTCAATGGTGTTGATTGGATAACCTAAATTTTCTGGTATGCCCCAATTACCTGATGTATCTTTTCTTACAATATATACATCTGTTTCGCCATAGCCGGGTAAACCATTCGATGTAAAATATAATGTTTGATTATCTGAATGAATATAAGGTGCCATTTCATCACCAACAGTATTGATCTTATTTCCAAGATTAATCGCAGGTCCCCATTTGCCATTTGTTTGTCGAATGCTCATGTACAAATCAGCGCCGCCAAAGCCTCCGGGGCGATTGCTGCTGAAATATAAAATTCTGTTATCCGGACTTAAGCTTGGTGCACTATCCCAATAACCACTATTTACATTTTCACCTAAATTTTCCGGTTCACTCCAACCTTCGGGTGTTAAATAACAAATGTATAGATCAAAATCACCAAAACCATTTCTATAATTTCCTGCAAATATTAACCATTCACCATCTGCCGAAACACTGATGGCACCTTTGTATGGCTCAATATTAATATCACCTTCGATCAATTTTGCATTCGAATAAACTCCATTTTTAAAAGTGCTTTGCATAAAATCTTCTCTGCCATTTTTTCTTCTGGTAAAAACCAATAAACTATCATCAATGGTAACAGTTGGATAATATTCTAAGTATTCGGTATTAATGCTATCACCTAAATTCATTGGTGCAAAAACATAATTATTATTAGGATGTTTTTGTTGATACGCAACAGCAAATTCATAACAATTTTTTCTGTAAATGCCGCTTTTTCTACTTCGATCATTTAATGTAGAAATAGTTAAAAAATTATTTACTGCTTGCAATGCTTCATCAAACTTTCCTGCACCTGCAAGATTAATAGAATGCGGAAGCAAATAGGGTGTACAATAAATACTGTCTTTATTTTTTGCTTTATTATAATAATTGATGGCCTGCTGATAATTCTTTAACTGACCATACACACCTGCCAATGATAAATAGGCATCTATAAAATTACTATCTAAGGAAATTGCTTTTTGAAGAAGCGGAATAGCTTCTTTATAAGCATCATCTGTTAATAGATCGATGGCTTTATTATAAGATGCTTTTGCTTTTGTATTGATTTTCTCTGATGAATAAGTTTGTGCAGTTGCAAATAATGAAAGAAAACAAAATAGTATGATGCATATTTTTTTCATGAAAGAAAATAAGTTGGTACAATTTACGATTTACCATTTACAATATATGAAATGCAATGAGTAGCAATTGTTGCCAAACTCATAAAATTGTTAATCGTATTTTGTATTTCGTACTTTATTTTTTAAGGAACATTAATAAACTTATGAATCTGCAAACTCAATTCCCATTTTGGATTTTGTTTGATGTATTCAATGATCAATGGTGTAACTGATTCTTTTTTATCCCATTCAGGTTGCAGATATAATTTACAGGTTGATGAAACTTTTGATGCATATTCTTCTGCCCAATCAAAATCTTGTTTATGGTAGATCACTACTTTTAATTCATTGGCAAGAAGAAGTATTTCAGGCAATGGGGGCTTAAATTTTTTAGGAGATAAACAAATCCAATCCCATTTACCACTTAATGGAGAAGAGCCCGAAGTTTCTATATTGGTTTCGAAACCCGCCTCATGTAATTGATGCGTTAATTCATCTAATGAATGGAGTAAAGGCTCACCGCCGGTAATGACGGTCAGTAGCCGGTTGCCGGTTTCAAGTTTCTGGTTACTTGCAACTTGCAACCTGCAACTTGCGATCGCTTTCCCAACAATTTCTTCCACACTTTGCTTTGGATGTTTATCAGCATCCCAACTATCTTTTACATCACACCAAACACAACCCACATCACAACCGCCTAATCTGATGAAATAGGCAGCACGTCCTTGATGAAAACCTTCCCCTTGTAAGGTGTAAAAGGATTCCATTATTGGTAATGTTAGATGTTGAATGTTAGATGTTGAATGAGACATGAAGAAATGGTAGATGTTAAAGGTTAAATTTTAAATGTTGGATTATGAGTATTATGAATTGTTTTCTTGTGAAGTCTTTACAATTTTT
>CAILAF010000085.1 GCA_903832075.1 uncultured Chitinophagaceae bacterium | reverse complement strand
TAACTTGTTTAATTAAATTAATCTAACAAAAAATAAATATTTATGACTGCTTTTTTAGGAGAATTTTTTGGCACAGCTCTATTAATTATTTTGGGCGATGGCGTAGTAGCTAATGTTGTTTTGAATAAAACAAAAGGAAATAATGCTGGTTGGATAGTAATAACATTTGGTTGGGCTATTGCAGTATTTGTAGGTGTGTTTACTGCATCATCATTACATAGCGATGCACATTTAAATCCTGCTGTTACCATTGCAATGGCATTTCTTGGAAAATTTAAATGGGATATGGTCGCACCATATATTATTGCACAAATGTTAGGTGCCATGACAGGTGCATTAATTGTTTGGTTAGCATATCTCCAACATTTTGATGAAACCAATGATGCAGCTTCTCAATTGGCGGTTTTTTCTACTGGACCCGCAATTAGAAGCACTGCGCATAATTTAATTACTGAAATAATTGGAACATTTGTTTTAGTGTTTGCTGTTTTAAATATTGCAGCACCATCAAGCAGTTTAGGCGCTGTTAATGCATTGCCCGTTGCATTAATTGTTTTAGGAATTGGATTGAGTTTAGGCGGACCAACAGGTTATGCAATTAATCCTGCAAGAGATTTAGGTCCGCGTATTATGCATTTTATTTTACCGATGAAAGGAAAAGGAAATAGCGATTGGAGTTATAGTTGGATACCGGTTGTTGGACCAATTATTGGCGGATTAATTGCTGCATTATTATTTTCAATTTTATAATCAAGATAAAAAATGAAAATATTTTTAACTATTGTATGTTTATTTTTTTGTGCTGCTATTCTTTCTCAAACACCAGAAGAAAATATAAAATCAAAAGGAATTGAATTACCTGCTGTACCAAAGCCTGTAGCAAATTATGTAAATGTAGTAAGAACAGGTAACCTGCTTTATTTATCAGGCAAAGGGCCACTCCAAAAAAATGGAACATATATTACCGGAAAAGTTGGAAAAGATTTAACCATCGAACAAGGGTATGAAGCAGCCAAATTAACCGCCATCAATCAAATTGCAGTATTGAAAGATTATTTAGGTGATTTAAATAAAGTTAAACGAATTGTAAAAGTTTTCGGTATTGTTAATTGTACCAATGAATTTTATGATCAGCCAAAAGTAATTAATGGTTTTTCTGATTTAATAGTAGAAATATTTGGTGAAAAAGGAAAACATACACGTTCTGCTATTGGCGTAGCATCATTACCGATGAATATTTGCGTTGAAGTAGAATTAGTAGTTGAAGTAGAATAATTTTTTATTTCCACTTCTTAAATCCGTGAAAAAATAAGTAGATGATATAAAAATTTATTACTGCCACCAACTCCAATATAAAAATATACCATGGCCATTTGCCAATTACCAAAGGATTATCTGCAATTGGTTTTGTATTAACATACATGTAGTTGCTATCATTTAACCAATTAAAACCAAACATGATGATGGCTAAAATATTTAAACTAATAAGTATTTTTCCCCAACTAAATTCTCTGGGTTTCATTCCTTCATAAATACCTAAAAATAAAGGCATCAAAATTACGCCACCATGGTCTAAGTAAAATTGAATAAGATAAAACCTATCATATCCATTTACAAATTCCGGTGATAAAAGTGCTTGCATTCCTCCTGCAATACCAAAATAACAACTCCATTCAAATGCTGTTTTATTTCGAGTTAATAAAGCTATTATTCCACAAATCTGCGAAACTGCGCATAAATGTAATGGCAAAGAGTTTTGCCTTGTCCATAACGAAATTGAATATGCATGAATATGAAATGAAATGAAACTAATAATGTATAATGCTGCTATTCCTTTTCTATACCAATTTTTTTTGTTTTGGGTTAAATGTTTTGGCACATATAGCAACACGATTAAACAAATAATGGTTATCATCAATCCCCATATCCAGTCTGCAGAACCAATGGCAATTGTATAATGTTGCATACGGGCAAAACGTTTGAATTCTTTAAAGAAAAGCAAAGCATCTGGTATGATAAAATTTTTCTTATAAAGTACAGATTTTTGAAAGGCGCATTCCCTTACCTTTGCCGCAAATTTTAAAACCTTTCTAATATGGCTTCAAAGGGTAAAGTAAAACAAATTATCGGTGCCGTTGTAGACGTTCATTTTCCTAACGATAACATATTGCCTGAAATTTTTAATGCATTAGAATTAAAGAAAAGTAATGGTGATGTATTGGTATTGGAAGTTCAACAGCATTTAGGAGAGGATAGTGTTCGTACCATTGCAATGGATGGAACTGAAGGTTTAGTGCGTGGAATGGAAGTGATTGATACAGGCAAAGCGATTGCAATGCCGATTGGAGAAAACATTAATGGTCGTTTGTTTAATGTAACAGGTGATGCGATTGATGGATTACCACAAGTAAGTAAAGTTGGTGGTCGCCCAATTCATAATAAACCACCACTATTCGAAAATTTAAGCACAGCAACAGAAATTTTATATACTGGTATCAAAGTAATTGATTTGATTGAGCCTTATGCAAAAGGTGGAAAGATTGGTTTATTTGGTGGTGCCGGTGTTGGTAAAACAGT
>CAILAF010000084.1 GCA_903832075.1 uncultured Chitinophagaceae bacterium | reverse complement strand
TCGGGAAAAAATGTTTGTAATGGATCATCCAATTTCAATTTGCCTTGATCCAATAAATGAAGGATCGTCATACCTGTAAAGGTTTTGGAAATAGATGCTAAATGAAAAGGTGTTTCTGAATTAATATTTTCTTTCGTAGAAAAATTTTTATAGCCATGATAATCTTCAAAAATAATTTCTCCATTCTTGGCTAATAAAATACTTCCATTAAAACCTTTTTGCAATAATAGTTTTTGATATAATGGAGCAATTGATTCAACATACTTTTCTTTCTCAATTGGCGTAAGCTGTTTAAAATGAAAGGAATCAGTATTTACTTTTGTTTCATGTTGTGAATGGCATGCAACAAAAGCGAATGAAAAAAAACAAAAAATAATCAGTCTTTGCATTATATATTACTTTGCGAAAGCGGCAAATATAAACGAATAAGGTTGCGGACAAAATCAAACTATAACAATAGTGGAAAAATAGGGCATAACAGATTTATTGAATAAAAGTTATTTTCGCAAGAATATGAGTAAACAAACAACAACCAGTTATCCAAAAGAAAAGATCAATATTCTTTTTTTAGAAAATATAAGTGACAAAGCATTGCAACAATTCAAACAGAATGGTTATATCAATGTTCGGAAATTAAATGGTGCTTTAAGTGAAGATGAATTGATTAATGCGGTGAAAGATGTTCACTTATTAGGTATTCGTTCTAAAACACAAATCACACAAAAAGTTTTAGATGCTGCAACAAAGTTACAAGCCATTGGATGTTTTTGCATTGGTGTTAATCAGGTAAATTTAAAAGCAGCCAGAAAAAATGGAGTCGCTGTTTTTAATGCACCTTATAGTAATACAAGAAGTGTGGCTGAATTAGTTATCGGCTTGGCTATTATGTTAATCAGAAGAATTCCAGATAAAAACAAATCAGCTCATGCAGGTATTTGGATGAAAGAAGCTAAAGGTAGTTATGAATTGCGTGGTAAAACATTAGGCTTAGTTGGTTATGGAAATATTGGATCGCAAGTAAGTGTATTAGCAGAAAGTTTAGGAATGAAAGTTTTGTTTTATGATGTTGAAACTAAACTTCCTTTAGGAAATGCTACTGCAGCTAAAAGTTTAAAAGATTTGGTTAGCAATAGTAATATTGTTTCATTACATGTTCCTGAAACTGTGCAAACAAAAAATTTAATCAATAAAAATATTATTAAACAATTTAAACCGGGAAGTATTTTAATTAATTATGCAAGAGGAGAAGTGGTTGATTTGGATGCACTATCGAAAGCCTTGCAGGACGGGCATTTGAGCGGTGCTGCCATTGATGTGTTTCCTTGGGAACCGGAAAAGAATGGAGATAAATTTTCTACTCCTTTACAAGGATTGAATAATGTAATTCTTACGCCACACATCGGTGGATCAACTGAAGAAGCACAGGAAAATATTGGTGAAGATGTTAGCAATAAATTATTTAATTATTTAGAACGAGGTATTACTTATGGTTCTCATACTGTTCCGCCAATTATTTTACCTCCTGTTGAAGGTGCACATAGAATCTTACATATTCATAAAAATGTACCGGGTGTTTTAAGTGCCATTAATACACAATTATCTAAATACAATATTAATATTGTTGGGCAATATTTAAAAACGAATGATGAGATTGGTTATGTTGTTTTGGATGTAGATAAAAAATTATCAAAACAAGCTGTTGAACTATTGAAAGAAGTGAAAGAAACAATTAAAGTAAGAATGCTTTATTAGTTTTTTTATTGATTGCTTTCAAAATTTTTCTTCCTCTGCTTTTAAATGCGGCAGTTTCTGGATTCCATCTTTCTTCAATAATTAATCGCAATTCGTTTTTTATTTCGGGATATTTTTTTGAAAGATTAAATAATGTAGTTAATGAAAATGCTTTAATAGCAACAGGTGTGGAAGGTGTTTCAATAAATGAGAAACATGCATTCATTACTTCTCCATGAAATTGTTCAGGAATTTCTATTGTTTCTAAAATGCGAACTGAATTTCTTATAACAGCATTATGAATATTTTTTTTCCGAAGTGCAGCAACCAAATCCTTAATATAAGGTTCAATCATTTCAGGTTTCTTTTTTGCTGCCCAACTTACACTCCATGCAGCACGTTGCGCTAATCTGTATTCATTGCTCATAAAACATTTCATCAATTCTTTAAAACTCTTTTTTGAGCTGCATGCATAATCAGCAATCTTCAAAGCATGTTCTTTGTTATGCTCTTTTAATATCTCATTTCGCAAATTCATTACTGATTGATCAATGATTTTATTTTTTTTATTTCTTCTTCATCAATAAAATCTATACTGAAATCTTCTTTTATTTTTTCGTTGATGAATGTAGTAGGAGATGGAATGACTTTTCTTGCTGAAGTATGAAACTCAGTTGCGCCTGTAAATTCTTTTAGTTCAACAACATTGCTGCTTCTTAATCCACTGCCCGGCATGATGATGATTCTTTCATCGGCTTGTTCAATTAATTGTTTGATTAAATCTTTTCCATTTATTACATTGGGAACTTGTCCGCTTGTTAAAATACGCTGACAACCGCATTCAATAATTTCTTCTAAAGATTGTAAAGGATTTATACATCTGTCGAAAGCCCTGTGGAACGTGACTTCCAACGGATAAGATATTTCAACCAAACGTTTTATTTTTTCTGTGTCTATACTTCCATCTTTTTTTAATAAACCAAAAACAACACCTTCAAATCCTAATTCTTTACAGAGTAAAACATCTTTTTGAATGATATTGAATTCATCTTCTGAATGAAAATAATCACCACCACGTGGGCGAATCATTGGAAAAACAGGAATCGAAATTTTTTCTTTTACTGTTTTTAAAAATCCATAAGATGGCGTTGTGCCTCCATTTGCATAATTCTCACATAATTCTAATCTATCAGCTCCGGCTTTTTCAGCGGCAATTGCTGTTGAGATATTAAACACACATATTTCTAAAATATTTTTCATTGATAATTTATTTTTCTACAAAATATATTTTCCATCTTCCAAAAAGTTTTTATCATCTGCATAACAAACTGCAAAATTGAATCCTTTCTGTAAACAATAACCGCCATATTCACCTTGTTTGTTAATAGCAATAAAACCAACTTGTATTTGTTTGCTTTTTTCAATTCCTTTTGCTTTAATAATTCTTTCAACAGCTTTTTTACAAGCTTCTTCGGGATGCAAACCATTACGCATTAATTCAACAACCAAATGTGTTCCGCAAATACGAATTACATCTTCACCTTGTCCGGTTGCAGTAGCAGCGCCAATTTCGTTATCAACAAAAAGTCCAGCACCTATAATAGGAGAGTCGCCAACTCTTCCACGCATTTTAAAACCGGCACCACTCGTTGTACAACTGCCACTTAAGTTTCCATTGCCATCCATTGCAATCATTCCAATGGTATCATGATTCCATTCACCGGTTTCTAATTTATTTGGAGCAAATGCATTTTCTCCTTTAGTTCTTTCAATATTAATAATTGGTTTGTATTCACTTTTCTTCAACCAATTTTGATAAGATTTTTCAGCTTCACTACTTAATTTTTTTTCTTCTAATTTAAATCCTTCGGCTACTGCAAATTGTTGTGCTCCCTCACCAACCAACATTACATGCGGTGTTTTTTCCATCACTCTTCTTGCAACAGAAATAGGATGTTTAATGCGTTCTAAAAAAGCAACAGAGCCGCAATTAAATTGATGATCCATGATACTTGCATCCAATGTTACAAATCCATCCCTATCTGGGTTTGCGCCTAATCCAACACAACAATTTTGTGATGATTCAGTTACCATTACACCTTGTTCAACTGCATCTAACGCAGTGCCGCCATTCCGTAAAATTTGCCATGCTGCTTTATTTGCTTCAATGCCGGCATCCCATGTTGAAATAACAATTGGTTTTCTTATTGGAGCTATTGATTTGAATGATGAAAAAGTTATTGTAGATAAACTCAATGAACTTAATGCTAAAAATTTTCTTCTTTGCATTGTATTATTTTAATGTTGAAAGATAAGAATAAGAAATTGTTTTATATTGGCAATATGGATGAAAATATTTTACAGCAATTGAGTTCATTTTATGAGTGGAATAATGCAACCGTTTTAAACTTTGGAACAGGTTTAATTAATCATACTTGGAAAGTTATTAATAAGGAAAGCGAATTTATATTACAAAAGATAAATTCAAATATTTTTAAAGAACCAAAATTAATTGATGATAATTTAAAACTATTATCTAACTATTTTAATCAGCATCATCCTGAATATTTATTTGTTTCTCCAATTAAAGGATTGAATGATGAAACGATGATAAAAATTGATGAAAACTATTTTCGATGTTTTCCTTTTATTAAAAATTCACATACCATTGATGTGGTTCAAAACCCGCAGCAGGCTTATGAAGCAGCGAATCAGTTTGCAAAGTTTACAGCTTTGTTGAATGAGTTTTACGCGAGTCAATTGAAAATTAATTTACCTGATTTTCATAATCTCTCTTTGCGTTACCATCAATTTGGAAAAACGATCAGTAATGGAAATGATACGAGAATTACTGAATCAAAAAATGAAATTGATTTTATTCAATCAAAACAATTAATTGTAAAGAAATATGAAAAATTTATTCAGCATACTGAAGTAAAAAAAAGAGTAACACATCACGATACAAAAATATCAAACGTATTATTTAATGAAAGTGATAAAGGACTTTGTGTAATTGATTTGGATACTGTTATGCCCGGTTATTTTATAAGTGATGTTGGAGATATGATTAGAACTTATGTTTGTCCTGTTTCGGAAGAAGAACAAGATTTGAATAAAATAAATATTCGAGCAGATTTCCTGAAAGCAATACAGGACGGCTATTTCAGCGAAATGGAAAATCAATTAAACAATTTTGAAAAAGATCACTTTTATTTTGCAGGCGAGTTTTTAATTTATATGCAAGCCATTCGTTTCTTAACTGATTATTTAAATAATGATATTTATTACGGCTGTAAATATGAAAAGCATAATTTGATTCGTGCTCAAAATCAAATCATACTTTTACAACAATATCAATTATCAATTTAAAAGTAAAAAGTCAAAACCAAGAAGTGAATTCGTTTTTACAGCTCATCATTAATAATCTTCTTGTCCAATACAAAAAATTGGTTTTCTGTTTTGCCATTTACCTTTTGTAAAATCAGGAATGAATTGCAAAGTACCACCTTCTGCAATTGATTTTTCGGATAATGGTGTAATAGAATACCAGGTTGCTAAATCATACACATCTAACGGAAATTCTGTTTTTCTTTTGATTGATTCAATGAAAGCATTATCTACAAACCAATCCATGCCACCATGTCCTGCACCTTCAGCTTCTTTTTCATATTTTTTCCATAATGGATGATCATATTGTTTCATGTATGATTCAGAATTTTCCCAAGTATGCGGTTTACTTTTTCCTTCAACATAAATCATTCCTGCATTAAATTCTCCTGCATGATTATCTTGCCATAAACCATTCGTTCCTTGCACACGAAATCCTAAATTATAAGGGCGAGGAGAAGAAGTATCATGTGTTAAAACAATTGTTTCATCATTTGTAGTTTGAATTTGTGTTGTAACAATATCACCTAATTTAAAATTAACTTTTGCATTTGGATGATTTGCTCCGCCTTTTGGATGATTTAAAATATACCGATGCAATCCTCTTGATTTTGTTGCAACAGATGAAAGTTTAGTTAAACGATTACCGCGATTAACATTAATCATTGTTGCAACAGGACCTAAGCCATGCGTTGGATATAATTCTCCGTTTCTATCAACTGAATGTTGTGTTCTCCATTTTGCTTCACTCATTCCTTTTGCCCCAAATTCTACACCACTATCATATGCTGTAACACCATCATTAAATTTCACGCCACGCAAATCATGCTCATAACCACCCTGCAAATGCAATAGTTCTCCAAACAAATCTTGACGTACCATATTCAAAACAGCCATCACATCTCTTCTGTAACAAACATTTTCTAACATCATCACCGGTAATTTTGTTCTTTCACTTGCATTTACAATATCCCAACAATCCTGAAAGTGAACAGCACCGCAAACTTCAACGCCCGGAATTTTTCCTGCATTCAATGCATCAATGGCTTGCGGAATATGCCATTCCCATGGTGTTGCAATAATAACAGCATCAATATCATCACGCTTTAATAAATTTTTATAATCGTCATTGCCATTATTAAATTCAATTGGCGTTTTCTTCCCGGCTTTGGCAATAATTTGTTGTGCATCAGCCATCATTTTTTTATCCGGATCGGCCATAGCAATAATTTCTACATCTTCTCTGGCACTCATTAAACGAACATGTTCTTGTCCGCGAAAACCTACACCAATCATTCCAACTCTTACTTTATTTAATGATAAGGGAGCGAATGATTGAATATGATTTAATGATAACCCAACAGATAAACCGGCTAAACTTGTTTGTCTGATAAAATCTCTGCGATGAATAGATGAACTCATTTTTAATTGTTTTAGAAAGTGAATGTAATAAAACTCGTTTCAATTTTTATATTTGTAAAAAATATTTTTATGCCTTCATTCGATATTGCCAGCAAAGTTGATTTGCAAACTTTAGATAATGCGATGAACACAGTTAAAAAAGAAATTCAAATTCGTTTTGATTTTCGTGATTCACATGTGTCAATCGAATTAAATAAAAAAGATTTTATAGTGATGGTAGAAGTGGAGAGCGATATGAAAATGAAACAAGTGATTGATGTGATAATCAGTCGTTCTATGAAGCAAGGCATTGATGCCAATGCATTTGATTTTAGTAAAGATGCTTATCCCAGCGGTAAAGTTGTGAAGAAAGAAATTTCTGTAAAAAATGGATTGAAACAGGATGATGCAAAAAAAATTGTGAAGGCAATTAAAGACAGCGGATTGAAAGTTCAAGCTGCCATTATGGATAATACTATTCGTGTAACTGCAAAAAAGATTGATGACTTGCAAGATGTGATTGCCTTATGTAGAAACGGAAATTTCGGAGTTCCATTGCAATATGAGAATATGAAAAGCTAATACCAGTCTGCATTTTATTTAAAATTCAATTTCATTTGGTTAAAAATCTGCCAAGCATTACCTTTGCCATCCAAATTTTAATAATCGTACGGCTAAATCCGTGCAACCTAAAACAAAAAATAATGAAACAAGGTATCCATCCTGAGAATTATCGTTTCGTGGTTTTCAAAGACATGAGTAACGGTTATTCATTTTTAAGCAGATCAACTTATGCCACAAAGGAAACTATTCAATGGGAAGATGGCAATGAGTATCCGTTAGTGAAAATTGAAATTTCCAACACATCACATCCTTTTTATACCGGTAAAAATATGTTGGTTGATACAGCAGGACGTATTGATAAATTCAAAAAACGTTACGCCAAGAAAGATTAATTTTTCTTTTAACGATAATATTAATCCCGCAACTGCGGGATTTTTTATTAAAGTAATTTTTATTTATTATTGTATGACAATGAAATTAGATATAGTAGCATTTGGTGTTCATCCGGATGATGTTGAATTAGGTTGTTCAGGAACAATCATTTCAGCGATTGCTGAAGGAAAAAAAGTTGGTATCATTGATTTAACAAAAGGTGAATTAGGTACAAGAGGGAATGCTGAAACAAGAAAAATTGAAGCAGCCAATGCTTCAAAAGTGATGGGAGTTAGTATAAGAGAAAATTTAAAAATGGCTGATGGATTTTTTGCTAATGATGAAGCGCATCAAAGAAAAGTAATAGAAGTAATCAGAAAATATCAACCGGAAATTATTTTATGTAATGCTTTAGAAGATCGTCATCCGGATCATGGTCGTAGTGCCAAATTGGTTACTGACGCGGCTTTCCTTGCAGGGCTGCGAAAAATTAAAACAGAAGTGGAGGGAAAACATCAAGATGCATGGCGACCAACTTATGTGTTTCATTATATTCAAGATAGATTTATTCAACCATCTTTTGTAATTGATGTTTCAGCATCATTTGATAAAAAAATCGAATCAATTCTTTGTTATACTACTCAATTCAATACATCTGATAACAGCGAACCGCAAACTTATATTTCTACGCCACAGTTTTTAGAAACAATCAAAGCAAGAGCAATGATGTTGGGTAAAAGAATTGGTGTACAATATGCGGAAGGCTTTATTTCAGAAAAAGTGTTAGGGATAAAAAATTTTGATGCATTTATTCAAAATGTAACTTAAACAACAGTTGCTTGTCTGGGAATAATAAAATTTATTAGATCATCTAATTGAATATTGGCTCTGTTGCAGGCATCATTAATATCTTCCCGCGAAACATTTGCAGCAAAAGTTTTTTCCTTCAACCTTTTTTTCACACCTTTTAAATCCATTCCTTCATAACCATTTGGACGCATTAAAGAGTAAGCATGAATCAATCCGCTTAATTCATCAAACGCATATAACATTTTATCCATTTTAGTTTCTGGCTCAACACCAAAATGCAAATGACCATGAGATGCAATGGCATGCAAAACTTCAGGATCAATATTTCTATTTTCTAATTCTTCAATAATTTTTTTGCAATGCTGGTCAGGCCATTGATCCCAATCGGCATCGAGTAAAAGTCCCGCCAGTTGCCATTTCCATGCATCCGTCTCATTTAAATTTTCTTTTTCTTCAGCCCAAGATTTCATTAACTGTGCATATTGTTTCATGTGTAATTGTAAACGAGGATTGATAACCCATGAATGAAACAATTCATTTGCTTCTTCTTTTGATAATAGGTTTCCTGAATTGGCAGGATTCCCAAAAACCTTTTTACCGAGCATTAATGACATACTAAAATT
>CAILAF010000083.1 GCA_903832075.1 uncultured Chitinophagaceae bacterium | reverse complement strand
TTTGGGAGAACGATGGGTCTCGAACCCACGGCCTACAGTGCCACAAACTGTCGCTCTAACCTACTGAGCTACGCTCTCCATCATTTTATTTCGGGTCGCAAAAATAATACAAATACCTGTTCCATAAAATTCAATTTTTATTTTTTAATAATTAGATATTTATCAAAAACCTTTGTTAAGAGCATTCTCTTATATTTATACATCTTAGAATTAGCTTAGTTTTGAAACTTGAATATGCAAAAAATTATAACATTTATGAAGAGTACAAAAGGGTTATTGTTATTGGCTATTGTTTTGTTTGGTGCTTTGTTCTTTGCATTCACTAAAAATGGTCATCAAAAAATTACCATTACACAAAAGCAAAAATTATTGGCTACGATTGGTGCAGTTTTAGAAGGTGAACATTATAGTCCTAAAAAGATTGATGATGTTTTTTCTAAGCAGGTGTTTAAAAAATATTTTGAAGAAATTGATCCAGATAAAAATTTATTTCTTCAAACTGATATTAGTTCTGTTAAAAAATATGAAACAACCATTGATGATGAAATTCATGGTGCAGAAATAAAATTTGAACCGGCTGTTAGTAATATTTATGATAAACGAATAGATGAAAGCATTGCCTTGTATAAAGAAATTTTAGCAAAGCCATTTGATTTTTCATTGGATGAATCTATTATTACTAATCCCGATAAATTTGATTTCCCTAGAAATGAAATAGAAAGGAAAGATCGTTGGAGAAAAAAAATTAAGTTATTGACTTTAGAATATTTTGATGAATTAATAGAACAACGCGATAAAAATAAAGCTGATACATCAGTTAATAAGTCTGATGCTGATTTGGAAACAATTGCAAGAGGTAAAGTATTAAAGTTTTTGGATAGATACTATAATCGCATTAAAGCAACATTTAATGATAATGAGCGTTTCAACACTTTCATCAATGTAATTACAAACCTGATGGATCCTCATACAGATTATTTTCCTCCTGTTGAAAAAAGAGGATTCGATGAAATAATGTCTGGTCATTTTTATGGTATTGGTGCACAATTAACCGAACAAGATGGTCAAATAAAAATTGCCAGTATACTTAGTGTGGGTCCTGCCTCAAAAGGAAATGAATTGAATGTTGGTGATATTATTTTAAAAGTTGCGCAGGCTAATCAGCCACCAGTTGATATTTCAGGTTATAATGTGGAAGATGCAGTGAAACTAATTCGTGGTGAACAAGGAACAGAAGTAAGGCTAACAGTAAAGAAACAAGATGGAACTATAAAGGTCATTTCTTATATCAGAGAAAAAATTGAACAAGATGAATCTTTTGCAAGAAGTGCAGTAGTAAATGATGGTAAAGAAAAAGTTGGATACATTTATTTGCAAGATTTTTATTCTGATTTTGAAGATGCAAAAGGTCGTCATTGTTCAGAAGATGTTGCTAAGGAAATTTCTAAACTAAAAGATGAAGGTGTTAAAGGTATTATTCTTGATCTTCGTTTTAATGGAGGCGGCTCTTTATACGAAGTTGTTCAAATGGTTGGAATGTTTATTGGTCAAGGACCTATTGTACAAGTTAGAGATAAAGATGGAAAATCTTCTGTATTAAGTAATAGAAACACACCGCTTAATTATGATGGTCCTTTAGTGGTAATGGTTAATGAAGGAAGTGCATCAGCCAGCGAAATTTTTGCAGCAGCAATACAAGATTACAAGAGAGGCGTTATTGTTGGGAGCAGTTCAACTTATGGTAAAGGAACTGTTCAACGTACAATTCCTCTGGGAAGAGCAATGGATATGGCAGGAAGAACAGAGTATGGTGCTGTAAAAATAACTTTCCAAAAATTTTATCGTATTAATGGGGGTTCAACACAATTGAAAGGGGTAACACCAGATATTGTTTTACCAGATGCAACAGATTATTTAAAGATTCGGGAAAAGGATCAAAGTTCTCCATTGCCTTGGGATGAAATTGCAAAATCACCTTTTCAATCTTGGCAATCGAATGCAGATTTAGAAAATATCATTAAAAAAGAAAATCAGAATATAGAATCTGATCCAACTTTTTCTGTTATCAAACAAAATACTGAATGGCTTGGAAAAAATACGGAAGCACCTATTGATTTAAGTTTTAAAAAATACAAAGAAAATCAGAAATTACTTCGGGCAACTGATAGTCAGTTAAATAAACTTACCAGACTTTCTACCGAAATGAATATTGAAGTAGCTAAAGCAGATACTTCTAAATTTTACCATAATCCTGATAAAGCAAAAGGAGAACGTTACCAATCATGGTTAAAATACAGGAAATCAGATTTATATCTCAATCAAACAGTGAAAATTTTAAGTGATATTATTGCGGTATCCAATGTTCATACAGTTTCGAAATAAATAAATAATTCAATATTGAAAAGCAGAAGAAATTTTCTTCTGCTTTTTTTGTTTAATAATTTTGAAGTTGTATCAATAAGAAAAAGAAATAAGATTATCCACAAGTTTTCATCATCTTCTTGCGTGTATTGAGTTTCAGCTAATTAGCACTATGCTTTGAGTTAACTTTGAAGCGAGTGCTTTTTAATTAACTACCCATTATGCCGACATATAAATTAAGGGGTAACCCAAATTCTACTTTGGTAGGATTAACGATTGTATTGTTCATACTAACTTCTTGCGGAAGCCAGCGTCAGTTTTTTTATTTTAATGATTTGCCAATAGATTCAACTAAAATTCATCTTCCTGATATTCCATGGCCGGTAGCAACTATTCAACGAGATGATATTTTAGAGATAAAAATTTCCGGTAAAAATGAAACTACTGCCAACGATTTAAATAAGAAGGGCGGAAGTTTTGGTGGTGGTGGAGAAACTGTGCCGCAATACCTTGTTAATAAAGATGGTGAAATTGATTTATATATGATTGGTAAAATAAAAGCTGAAGGACTAACTGTTGAAGAACTAAAAGATAAATTAACTAAAACTGTTTCAAAATATTTAATTGATGCTGTGGTAAATGTTCGGTTAATTAATTTTCGTTTTACTGTTTTAGGTGAAGTAAAAACACCAGGTTCTTATTCCATCCCCAACGAAAAAATTTCTGTTTTAGAAGCTTTGGGTTATGCAGGAGATATTACTTATTACGGTGCAAGAAACACAGTTAAAATCTACAGAGACAGTGCAGGTTCCAGAGATATTGGTATTTTGGATTTTAATAAAAAAAGTATTCTTACTTCTCCATATTTCTATCTAAAACGTAACGATGTAATTGTTGTTGATACAAATGTTAAGTTAAAACAAACTACTGATGGATATTCAAGAGCTGCATTGTTGGCAAGTATATTCAGTAGTTTGGTGGCATTTTTTGTTTTAATAAAAAAATAGTTTGATTTAGAAATTAATGAGTTATCCTTTAGGTACACAAGATACAGAGCTGGTAACACAACAATCTTCGGATAGCCAGTTTGATGTAAAGAAAATTCTTTACAAAGTAATAGGTCTTTTGCCATGGATTACTTTAGGATTAATCATTGCTTTAATTGCCGCTAATTTATATTTACGCTATACTCCTTCTGAACATAAAGTTGCCGCGTACATTCTTATTAAAAAAGAAGACGAAGCAAATTTGGATTATAAAGTATTAAAAGATTTGGGCATGGTACAGGCTTTTAGTGATGTGCTTAATCAAATTGATATTTTTAAATCTTATACATTATTAGAACGTGTTGTTGATTCATTAAAATTAAATATTCATGTTCGGCAAGAAGGGCGTGTTTCCAAGCAACAGATTTATGGAGAAGAACTTCCATTCATTATGGCGATGAATGAAAACGAAAAATCTAAAGCATGCACATATAAGTTAGACCTTACCAGAGATGGCTATACATTGAATGGACCCGATGGTAAAAAAAATTATATGTATGGCGACTCTGCTGAAACTCGTTATGGGATGATGGTATTAGAAAGAAATCCTGAAGTAAAAATTAATCCAAGCGGTTATCTATTAAACTTCGAAAGTAAACATACCGAAGCTGCCAATTTACGCAGCGCATTGAGTGTTGAATTAACTAATGATAAAGGTGGTGGTATTTTGGAATTGTCAATGTTAGATCAAATTCCTGAAAGGGCTATTGAAATTTTAAATAAACTAATTGAAGTTTTTAATACCGCCGATTTAGAAGATAAAAATGCAGTAACTACCAGAACTGTAAAATTTTTGGCAGATCGCGTTGATTCTGTAAGCAAAGAATTAAATGGTATTGAAATTCAGGAAGAAGAATATAAACGAAATCATCGGATTATTGATATTGGACAACAGGGCGGTGCATTTCAATCGCAAGCTTTATTGGTGGATGATGCTAAAATTAAAGAATTGGGGCAATTTAAAATTTTAGAAGCATTAGAAGAGTTTATCAATAATTTTAAAAATACCAATGATATTATTCCTTCTTCAATGGGAATTGGCGAATCAACATTGGGCAAATTAATCTTAGATCATAATGATCTTGTCATCAATAAACAAAAATTAGAAAAGATAAGTACATCAAGCGATCCTCATTTGATTGAAATGAATCAAGCTATCTTAGATATGCGTGATAATTTATTGAGAAATATTCGCTTACTAAAGAAATCGTATCAATCTACGGTAATGGACCTAGAAAATAATTATAATTCTTTAGAATCAAGAATTGGAAGTTTACCTGAAGCACAAAAAAGAATATTAGAATTAACAAGACTTGCAGGAGTTAAACAACAGTTGTATACTTATTTGTTGCAAAAGAAAGAAGAAGCTCAATTATCATTGGCATCGAATATCAATAACATTCGTGTGATAGATTATGCAAATGATCTTGGTGCTAAAACGCCTAATGGATCTCAAATAAAATTATTAGCAATTTTATTGGGATTATTAATTCCATCGGGAATAATGTTTTTAAAGGAATTCTTTAACAACAAAATTTCCGACAAAAAAGAAATTGAGAATGCAACATCAGTTCCAATCGTTGGAGAATTATCTTATCAAAAATGGAAAAAAGGAATTATAGTTAATACCAGAAGTCGTAGTCCTATTTCAGAGCAATTTCGTTTATTGAGAACCAATTTGCATTATGCTGTCCCAGGCAGGCAATTAAAAACTATTATGTTTTCTTCTTTCATTAGTGGAGAAGGAAAAAGTTTTGTATCAATCAATTTAGCAAACTCCCTTTCTGTTACAGGAGCAAAAACAATTATTCTTGAGTTTGATTTAAGGAATCCAAGAATGAATAGAACACTGAACATATCAAACGATAAAGGATTATCAAGTTATATTGCCGGAGATGAAGAAATTGAAAATATCATTCAAACATTACCTGCTTTGAATAATACATCTATTATAACTTCAGGTCCTATTCCTGCAAATCCTGCAGAACTTTTAATGAATCAAAAAACATTTTTGTTATTTGAATATTTAAGAAATCATTTCGATTATATCATTATTGATACAGCACCAGTTGGTTTGGTAACTGATGCATTGTTGCTGGAGAAATATGCTGACTTAACATTGTTTGTTGTGCGGCATCGGTTTACTTTAAAAGCTATTTTACCATACATTGAAAAATTGTTTAAAGACAAAAAATTTAAACACATGGGTATTGTTGTAAATGGAATTAAGAAGGATGGTAGTTATGGTTATAGCTTTGGTTTTGGATATAGTTACAGTTATTATTTAAATGAAAAAAGAAAAAATTTTTTCCAAAAAGTTTTTTCCATTTTTAATAAACAACAAGCATAATTTTTTTATTGTTTGTTGAAAACTTAATTAATAAAAACCCATTATCTCTCAATGTGAGTGACTTGGCGAAGCTGTATATTTGCAAGTCGAAAAAAAGGAATTTTTTATGAAAACGGAAAAAAAATGGTACGCGATTTATACAAAACCAAGATGGGAAAAAAAGGTTGACGCAACATTGCTAAAAAAAAGTATTAATAGTTGGTGCCCTTTGCAAAAAGTTGAAAGGCAATGGAGCGATAGAAAAAAAATAATTGAAGAGCCTCTATTTAAATCATATGTTTTTGTTTGTATTGATGAAGAGGAAAGATTAAAAGTATTGATGACTGATGGCGTGTTAAATTTTGTTCATTACTTGGGGAAGCCGGCTGTTATTAAAAATGAAGAAATAGAAACAATAAAGCAATATCTTTCTGAAGAAGATGCAAAGGTTGAAATTATTTCAAGCGAAGGATTTAAAGAACACACAAAAGTTAAAGTAAAACATGGTGTGTTTATGGATAATGATGGAATTGTGTTACGTGGCGGTAAGAAGAAAGTTTATGTACAGCTATTAACTTTAGGTCAGGTGATGGTTGTAGAATTCCCAGCCGAATATTTATCTCTAATAAAATAATCGAATCATTGAAAATTCTTTTGGTTGGTCTTGGTTCAATTGGCAAAAGACATTTGAGAAATATTCTCTCACTTGGTTATAAAAATATTTCTCTTGTTTCTCAATCTTTCAAATCAACTGAAGAATTCAATAATCTTTTAATTTACTCAACGGTTGAACAAGCAATTTCAAAAAACAATTTTGATGCAGCTATTATTTGTGTTCCTACTTCTTTTCATATTCAAACGCTAAATATTTTATTGAATGCTGGAATAAAAAATATTTATCTCGAAAAACCTGTAAGCCATAATTATTTTGATATTCAAAAATCAAAAGAACTTATTCAAAAAAATAATTCAAGAGTGATTGTTGGATATGATTTGCATTACGATCTTGGATTGCAAAAAGTAAATGAACTTATCTCTTCAAATACTATAGGCACAATAGTTTCAGCCAATGCGCAAGTTGGACAATATTTACCCGATTGGCGTCCGCATGAAGATTATAGTAATGGAATGAGTGCAAAAATAAAAACCGGTGGTGGTGTTTTATTAGACCTCGTTCATGAATTTGATTATTTAATTTGGTTGTTGGGAAATGTAAAAACAATTGCATCAATCAATGAAAATTCTGGTTCGTTAGAAATAGAAACCGAAGATGTTGCAGAAGTATTATTACAATTTGATAGTGGAGTAATCGGATCTATTCATTTAGATTATTTGCAACAAAAATTAGTTCGTAATTGTTTGATAACAGGAAGTGACGGAAGTATTTTCTGGGATTTAACTTCGTCAAAAGTAAAATGGGTTTTAAAAGATAAATCTGAACACGAATTTGATTATATAGGTTTTGAAAGAAATGATCGTTTTATAAATATCATCCGAGATTTTTTACAACCATCTTCTAATAATAATCTTACTTCATTTGAAGAAGGATTAAAGAGTTTGGAAATTGTATTGGCTGCAAAATATTCATCTGGCAATAACGTTTTTGTAAAATTGGATTCATTCAATCCGAATAATTAAGCATGTTTATTTTAGGAACAATTTGTTGTCGTGGTGGAAGTAAAGGTGTGCCGGGCAAAAACATAAAACCATTGGCTGGCAAGCCTTTGATTGCATATACTGTTGAAACTGCAAAACAATCTTTGTTGTTGAACGATGTAATTATTTCAACCGACGATGTGCAAATTGCAACAATAGCACAACAATTTGGTGCACATGTTCCATTCATGCGACCATTAGAATTAGCAACCGATTCGGCAAGCAAATGGCCGGTGTTTATTCATGCATTAGAAACTTATGAAAAGATGTATAATGTGGTTGTTGATTATTTGGTTGATATGGATGTAACTGTTCCATTAAAAAATAATTTTGATATTGATGGTGCAATTCAATTAGCAATTAATGATAAAAATGTTGATGTGATAATTACAGGTTATGAACCCGAACGCAATCCATACTTCAATATGATGGAAATTAATGTAGATGGTTATGCAGAAATTGTAAAAAAAAGTAATAAACCAATTGTTCGCCGTCAAGATGCACCAACAGTTTATAGTTTAACACCTGCTGCATATGTTGTAAAGAAAAGTGCATTGTACGAATTTGAACATTGGAGTAAAGCAAAATGTAAAATTTATCCAATGCCTCGTGAAAGAGCAATTGATATTGATACCAATATTGATTTTAAAATTGTTGAATTTTTAATGAACAACAAATGAGTATTAATCTTTTTGATTTAACCGGCAGAGTCGCCATCATCACTGGGGGTGCGGGTTTGCTGGCAAGTGAACATGCCATTGCATTAAGTGCGTACGGTGCAAAAATTATTCTGGCCGATTTTAATGAAGAGAAATGTAACGACGCTGTTGATGAATTAAAAAAGCAAAACATTAATGCAGTTGCAAAGTTTTGTGACGTTACAAAAAAAGAAAGTTGGGGAAAATTATTAAGTGATGTGTTGAACGAATTTGGTAAAGTTGATATTTTAATTAATAATGCAGGATTCACCAATCAAAGTAAAAGTGCAAATTATGATGCAGCTTTTGAAAATTTTCCGTTGGAAGATTGGAACGCGATTATGAATGTAAACTTAACCGGTGCATTTCTTGGTTGTCAGATTATTGGCAAACAAATGTTATTGCAAGGAAAAGGGAGCATCATCAATATTGCATCGTTGTATGGTGTGGTTAGTCCTAATCATAATATTTATCCGGGCACCGGAATTTCGCAACCTGTTGCTTATAGCGTTAGCAAACATGGCGTTGTTGCGTTAACAAAGTATGTGGCTACATTGTGGGCCAGCAAAGGCGTTCGAGTGAATGCATTAACACCAGGCGGAATTTTTAATGATCATAAAGGATTGTTTTTAGAACGATTTAAACAACTCAATCCAATTGGAAGAATGAGCGATAAAACAGAATTGCGTGGCGGAATTGTTTATCTCGCAAGCGATGCAAGCAGTCATGTTGTGGGGCATAATTTAATTATCGATGGTGGTTGGACAATTTGGTAGATGTGCAGATGAGATGATGTGCAAATATGCAGATGAAAAATGTTTGAATGTTTTTTTGTTGACCAACTTAATTACTACTATTAAACTTTTGTTGTGTCACTCACTTCAACACTTTGAACAATATTGAACAGAAAGCACAAGAGTGCGACGCAACGAAGATGCCATGAAATACAAAAGCTTGTCATCAAAAAAAATCTTAATTACTAATTTTTAATTCATAATTATTGTGAAACCTTTTTTTGAAATTGCTGGTAGAAAAATTGGTTATGATTACGCGCCATTGGTAATTGCAGAGATCGGTATTAATCATGAAGGAAGTTTGGAAGTAGCGAAACAGATGGTGGACGCGGCTTTCAGTGCAGGTGTTGAAATGGTGAAACATCAAACACATATTGTGGAAGATGAAATGAGCAGCGCTGCAAAAAATACAATTCCCGGAAATGCTGATGTTAGTATTTATGAGATCATGCGTCGTTGTTCGTTAAATGAAGAAGATGAATTGGCATTAAAAAATTATGTTGAAAGTAAAGGAATGATCTTTATTTCAACACCATTTAGTCGCGCCGCTGCCGATCGTTTACACAAATGGAATGTTCCTGCATATAAAATTGGAAGCGGAGAATGCAACAATTATCCGTTGTTAAATCATATTGCATCTTTTGGCAAACCAATTATTTTAAGCACCGGCATGAACACGATTGAAAGTGTTGCAAAAGCTGTTGCTATTTTTCAAAAACATAAAGTGCCGTATGCTTTGCTGCATACCACTAATTTGTATCCAACCCCAAATAAATTAGTTCGACTTGGTGCAATGGTTGAACTGCAAAATAATTTTCCGGAAGCAGTTGTTGGATTAAGCGATCATACATTAACCAATCATGCATGTTTGGGCGCAGTTGCTTTGGGAGCAAGTATTTTAGAAAGACATTTTACTGATTCAATGAACCGTCCTGGTCCCGATATTATTTGTTCGATGGATCCAAAAGCTTGCAGCGAATTAATTGAAGGTGCAAAAATTTTGCAACAACAACGAGGTGGTGTAAAAGGTCCGGCTGATGAAGAACAAGTAACCATTGATTTTGCATTTGCAACTATTTGTTCTATCAAACAAATTAAAAAAGGAGAAACATTTACTAAAGAAAATATTTGGGTAAAG
>CAILAF010000082.1 GCA_903832075.1 uncultured Chitinophagaceae bacterium | reverse complement strand
TGCTTTTACTAAATAACTTCCTGCTAAAAAAATACTTCCATTTCCTTCAACCATAAAAGTTTCATCGATCATAATTGGTAAGTAAGCACAACCTGCAACACATGCGCCCATCACTGCTGCTATTTGATTAATGCCCATGGCACTCATCTTTGCATTGTTGCGAAATATTCTTCCGAAATGTTCTTTATCAGGAAAAATTTCATCTTGCATTGGTAAAAAAACTCCGGCACTATCAACCAAATAAATAATAGGTAATTTATTTTCCATTGCAATTTCCTGCATGCGTAAATTCTTTTTTCCTGTGATTGGAAACCATGCACCTGCTTTTACAGTTTGATCATTGGCAACAATCACACATTGTTGATTGCTTACATAACCAATGCCGGCAACAGTACCACCGGCAGGACAACCATTATAATCTTCATACATTTCAAATCCGGCAAATGCACCAATTTCAATAAAGCTGGAATCCTTATCTATCAAGTATTCTATGCGTTCACGAGGAGTAAGTTTATTTTTTTCTTTTTGCTTTTCAATTGCTTTTTTACCGCCGCCCAATTTAATTTTCTCCAAGTGTTTTTTTGTTTCACTTAGTTTTAATTTCATCCAATCTTCATTGCGGTTAAATTCAAGATTCATCATACGAACAATTGTTAGTTGACAAAGATAAGGCAAGCCTATTTATGATTTTTGATTTTCGATTTTATGTTTCGGGCTGTCGTAATACTATTTAACTTTTGTTGCGTCGCACTCTTCAACGTTTAAATCAATACTCAACATTTTTTTTAAAATTATCATTCCTCTAAATTCTTCTTTCATCAAATTAAATGGCGGAGCTGATAAAATAAATCTTCCGCATTCTTCAAAACCAAATGAGTTATAAAATGCAATGGCATTGGTCCCTGTATCCATAGCTTTTAAGAAAATCATTTGTTTATGATGTTGATCAGCAATGTCAAAAGTTAATTGTATTAATTGTTTGCCTAAACCTTTGCCCGCAGCTTTTGGAAGAATATAAATACGTTCTAATTCCAATGCATTAAATTGTTCAAATCCTTTTAATACAGCATCAATCTTTATCTTGATGTAAGCAACGCCTTCATGGTTTTGATAAGCGATATAATGTAAATTATTTTTATCACTCAATTCTTTTTTAATCACATCAACATTATACGCATACACATGCATGTACCAATCTTTGCCTCCTTCATTCCATAAATAATCGTAATAATGCGAATAAATATTTTTTGCCAATGCCGATAATTCATCAGCATTATTTTCATCAATTAATTTAATTATTGTTTCGCTCTTATTCAATCCATTCAAAATTTTCAGTTTTAGGAATTGTATCAAATACTTTTTTAAATGCTTCCGGTGGATTCGTTAATTTTCTTTTTTGTGTATCAATCCATGCACTATCAATTGTAATTATTGCACTTAATGTTTCACCGTTTTTTATAATGTTATGTGTCATTGTCCATCTCGTTAAATCTTTTTTGCATTTAGATAAGTATAAATACACTTCAATACTATCACCAAAGTGAATTTCTCTTTTAAATACAGCCTCTTCGCGCAAAAGAACCGGATTAATATTATGTTTCATCATTACAGCAGGCGTTAAACCACGTTCATTTAAGAAACACAATCGAACAAAAGTTCCCCAATCATAATAAACAGAATGTCGTAAATGATAATTAGGATCTATATCGCTCCATCTTATCTCTACTTTTTTTTTGTACTCTTTCATGATAAAATTTTGATGAGGCAATTTAATTGAAATAATGAAGCCATTTTTTGAAAATGGATAGAAATGATTTAACTGTACCTTTGTAAAAGAAGTTTATATAAAATGAAAAAGAATTTTACCATTCTATTAGTTACACTTATTATGGTTATTGGTATACTTGGTATTACAAATCCCGGGTTTAAACAACCTTATCAATTATTTGATAATGTTGAAGGAAAACTTACGCATAACTATTATATTTTTTCGGTTTATCAGCAACACAATGGCTATTCGCTTAGCAACAATAAAAAATACCGAGTATATAAAAGATATATCGGTATTGCTTTAAATTTTTTCGAGGTCTCTCCAATAGAAGTTGAACAGGAAAATGCTAATTAATAATTTTATTATTGTTTAAATTCTAAATTAATTGATAAAACATTTGAATAAAGTGCTGTTGTTTGTGTATAATGTCCGAACCTAATTTCTAATGCACTTATAGCTGATTTCCAAACGCCACCCGGAGGTGCAACACGAATGCCGGCACCAAAATAATTGCTACTAAAAGCTGAATAAGAATAATTACTTGTAAAAAATGCATCAGTAGCTTTGTGCATTTCGTATGGTGCAAAATAGGTTGAAGCTGTTTGCGTATAAAATCTATAAAAAGGCGATACAGAAAAAAATGGTGTTACTTTAATCGGCATTTCTAAACTTGCAGTATGTGCTGTAATTCCCCAATTGTCGGTATAATATCTGTAATACGATCGTAAAATTATTTTATCACCAATGAAATAATTCAATCTAAATCCAATCGGAAGTTTATATCGTGATGATGGAAGACTTTCAACTTGCTCGGCTCCTCCAACAAAATAAACTCTATGAAATGGCAATGATAACAAACCATTTTGTGCAACAAGGTCTAATAATAAGCTTGCCTGAATATTTTTATTAATGATTTGATTATATGAAAGTGAACCTGTGAATGTGTTTCTTGGTGAAGTTGGAATTGCAGCTGCACTTCCACTTGCAGAAGTTACAACAACTGTTGAAGGGCGCAACTCTGACGGATAAATTAATTTTACTTTATCGAAATAGCCACTGATTTTTGCGCTTACTTCTCCACCATTGCCAACTTTCTGAGAATAGTTTGCATCAATTCCAAATGAATGATAATTGAATTCTGATGAATAATAAAGTCCAACACCTTTTACTGTTCCTCTTTCATTTTCTTCAGAATAACTAAGTGATGGATATATTCTTGTGCCACTTTGACTTGATGCACCACTTTTATTTACAAAAGCAGATGAAGCAGATGAATGATAGTCAATTCCTAAGCCAGCATTGAGTGTATATTTATAACCCTCATTATCACTTCCAACATATTTTAATTCAATACCATTGGAAATATCTGTTACTAATTCTGTTCCAATACCACCTGTAATTGCAGAATGGTTTCCGTTTTGATTATAATAACTTGAAACAAGATTAATATCCTCTAACTTTAAAGGATTAAAAATATATACTGAAGGGGTATCTTTCACAACAGTTATCGTTGAATCTTTTTTTGTTGTTTGAGAAAATGCATGAAGCATTAAAATATAAAGTCCGATAACCGTTAAACAAATTTTTTTCATAAATTATTTTTGGGAATAAACGTTGATGAATAAATAAAACTAATTACAACCGCATCCACCGCCTGTTTTGCCTGCGTTCGCACCGGATGCTCCTTCGCGATAAGATTGAAAATTCAATTCATTCTTTTCAACTTTTCGATTGCCCAATACCATTTCAGAATCATTGAGTTTATTTTTTTGGTACTCTTTTACATTTACGCAAGACGTACATGCTAAAATCAGCATTGTACAACAAATAATAATGATTGATTGCTTTCTCATAATTTTATTTTAAGTAAGACGAATATTTTTTGAAGTATACATTTTATTATTGTCATCAATAATAATAGCTTCAATATCTTTTATTTGATTAATCATATTTAATCCTTGTTTTACTCCCATGATTGTTACAGGTGTTGCCATTGCATCAGCTATTTCAGCATTTTTTGTAATGATGGTTACACTTTTTATTCCTGTTACAGGTAATCCTGTTTTTGGATTAATTGTGTGAGAATATTTTTTTCCATCAATCATAATAAACTTTTCATAGTTACCAGATGTTGCTACAGCTAATCCTGTAATTTTCATTAAAGAAAATACTTTATCTGGAAGATTTGGATTCGCAATACCAATTGTCCATTCACTTCCATTCGGCTGCAAGCCCCATGTGGTAAGGTCTCCCGAAGCATTCACTACACCACTTTCAACACCCATTTCTTTCATTACTTTCTTAGCCATTTCTGCTGCATAACCTTTGCCAATTCCACCAAAACCAATTCGCATTCCTTTTTCTTTTAAAAAGACTGTTGAATTTTTTCTATCTAAAATAATATTTTTATAATTGATTAATCGCACCATTTTTTTTGCAGTTACTGCATCAGGTAACGATTTCATTTTAGTATCAAAATTCCAAAGACTTTTATCTATTGAACCATAAGTAATATCAAATGCACCTTGTGTGATATCTGATATTCTAATTGATCGTTCAATTAAATTAAAAGTCTCCTCACTTACTTTTACAGGTTCAATACCTGCATAAGTGTTTATTAAATTGGTTTCACTTTCATCATTGAAAGTGGTTAATAACTTTTCAATTCTTTTTATTTCATCTATCGCTGCATTAATTCTTATAGTCGCCCAGTTTTTGTCATTCGATATTGCACTAATTTCAAAACGGTTTCCCATTAATAAAGTTTCAACCTTAAATATTTGTTTTGGTTTCATTCAATTTAATGTTGCATAATTTCAAATGATACTTTTGCAGTTCTCAACGCTTCATTCAAAAATGTTAATTCAAATAATTTTTAATATTAACTCAATCTTATTATACTAAAGTCAAATGAAATTAGCGTTTTGTCTGTTAAGTAAGGGTTAAATAGAGTTTCGAATATCAATTAATATTCATGTGATTATTTGACTTATTTTAAATAATTGAAATGATTAAAACTTAACGAATTCAAAATCAAATTTCATCCTCTTTGTTTTTCCTATATTTATAGTATTCATTTTCATTCTGAAACTAATAGCCATGTCTAAATCAATTATAAAAACTGATGTCATTATAATTGGGGGTGGTATTGCAGGTATTGCGGCTGCAATTGATCTGTTAGATGCAAATAAAAGTGTGATTATTTTTGATAGAGATAAAGAAGAAAATTTTGGCGGACTTGCAAAAGAATCTTTTGGCGGCATGTTTTATATTAATTCACCTCAACAAAAAAGATCGGGCATAAAAGATAGTATTGCATTGGCAAAATTAGACTGGCATTCGTTTGCAGAGTTTTCGCCTGATGAATATTGGGGAAGAAAATGGGCCGATCTTTATTTAGAATCAACTGAAAAAGTGTATCAATGGGTAACATCAAAAGCTGTAAAATATTTTCCTGTTGTGCATTGGGTTGAACGCGGATTATTTCAACCGGGCAATTCTGTTCCGCGATTTCACATGGTTTGGGGAACCGGTCATGGTTTAATGAAAGCTTTGATCAATCATTTAAAAAATCATCGCAACAATAAAAACCTTCAATTATTTTTTGAACACAAAGTTGAACATTTGATCGAAGAAAATAATTCGATCATTGGTGTTTCAGGAATAGATGAAAAAAATAATTCTAGTTTCGAAGCATTTGCCGATGCAACAATTATTGCAACAGGCGGTATTAACGGCAACATGCAAAAAGTTAGAAAATACTGGCATACCGATTGGAATAAACCACCGCAAAATATTTTAAATGGCTCTCATCATTTTTCCGATGGATTAATTCATGATGAAGCAGAAAAACATGGCGCAGCCATTTCTAATTTGCAAAACATGTGGAATTATGCCGCAGGAATTAAGCATCCAATTCCTCGAAGAGAAAATCATGGATTAAGTTTAGTTCCTCCAAAATCCGCACTGTGGCTAGATTCTACAGGAAAGCGTTTTGGCCCGATGCCATTGATGACTGCTTACGATACGAGATATTTGGTTTCAACAATTTGTAATTCTGATGATCAATATTCATGGCAGGTACTTAATCATAAAATAGCATTGAAAGAATTAGCCGTATCTGGTTCTGAGTTTAATGATGCAATAAAAAATAAAAAAATATTTCAATTTTTATTGACAATACTTTTTGGAAATAAGAAATTCATTAAAGCACTTGAACAACATTCTAAGGATTATATCATTGCAAATAGCATTGAAGAATTAGTTGAAAAAATGAATGCATTATCAGGTGATAAAAAAGTAAAAATTGAAAACTTAAAAAGCAGTATCGAAAATTATGATAACAATATTAGAAGAGGAAAAAGATTTTATAATGATGAACAGTTAAGAAGAATTGCACATGTTAGACAATATCGCGGCGATAAAGTTCGCACTTGTAATTTTCAACCCATCGATGATAAGAAAGCATATCCGCTTGTGGCGATAAGAGAATTTATTTTATCGAGAAAAAGTTTGGGTGGCATACAAACCAATCTGCATTCGCAGGTTTTGAAACAAAATAACAATAACAATGAAAGTCTCGTCATTAAAGGGTTGTATTCGATTGGCGAAGCGGCAGGATTTGGTGGTGGCGGTTCACATGGCAAGCGTGCATTGGAAGGAACTTTTTTAGCAACTTGTATTTTTACTGCACAAAAAGCAGTACAACATATTATTGGCAATAAATAATTTGATAAAAAGATTTTAATAAAATAATCATGAATAAAACCGGTGCCGAACTCGTTGTTTTTGCTCTTGAGGAGATTGGTGTTGAATATACTTTTGGAATTCCCGGAGTACACAATACCGAAATTTATGATTCGCTGAACAGTTCAAAAAAAATTGAACCTATTCTCGTAACACATGAGTGTGGTGCAGCTTTCATGGGACTTGGTGTTTCCTGTACCAGTAAAAGTATTGGCACTTGCGTGATTGTTCCAGCTGCAGGTGTTACCAATGCAATGAGCGGAATTGGTGAAGCATTTTTAGATGGTATTCCATT
>CAILAF010000081.1 GCA_903832075.1 uncultured Chitinophagaceae bacterium | reverse complement strand
ATATTATTAGTAGGAATCGCTGTCTTTTATATAGTACAGATATCTAAAATTCCTGATCCCGAAGTGAAAGATATTAGCATTTTGAAATTGCAACGCACTGAAATAAATAATAATTTATATGTATTAAAAAATAGTTGGTTTAGGAAAAGTAAAAGTGGGTTATATGAATTATATGTAGAAGGAGGTCCATTTGAATTGGGCTTAATTAATGGTAAACTAACTAAAGAGCTAGTTGTGAGACAGGAAGATTATTTTACTGAACAACTAAAAAAAATAGTTCCATCTTCATTCAACCGGCAATTTCTTAAGTATTTTATTGGATGGTTCAATCGTGATCTAGATAAGAATATACCAGTAGAATATCAAGAGGAAATTTTTGGAATATCCAAATCGGCATCTGAAAAAAATCGATACTTAGGGTCTAGTTATCAGCGTATTTTAAACTATCACGCAGCACATGATATTGGCCATGCAATACAAAATATGGCTCTAGTAGGCTGTACTTCATTTGGCACTTGGAAAGATATGTCCTCAGATAATACAATGATTATTGGTAGGAATTTTGATTTTTATATGGGAGATAAATTTGCTGAAGATAAAATCGTTGCTTTTTTCAGTCCTGCGCATGGACATAAATTTATGACAGTTACTTGGGGTGGTTTTATTGGTGCCGTTTCTGGGATGAATGAAGTTGGGTTATCAGTAACAATCAATGCTGCCAAATCAGATTATCCATTTGCTTCAGCCACTCCTGTTTCATTAGTAACTCGCGAGATTTTGCAATATGCAAAAAATATTGAAGAAGCGGTAGAAATAGCAAAAAAAAGAAATATGTTTGTATCTGAATCTTTCTTAGTTGCATCGGCATTAGATAATAAAGCAGTTATTATTGAGAAAACTCCTACAACCCAGGATATTTATGATCCTCATAAAAACTTTATTGTTTGTACTAATCATTTTCAAGGTGATGTTTTGGCAAAATCAAAGAAGAATATTGAACAGATGAATGAAAGTGCTTCATCCTACCGATATAAAAGAGTAATGGAATTGCTTAACACAAATGGTAAAAATACTGTTCAAAAAACAATTAATATTTTAAGAGATAGAAAAGGGTTAAACAATGCTGATATTGGGCAGGGTAATGAAAAGGCGATTAATCAATTAATAGCTCACCATTCAATTGTATTCGAACCTCAAAAATTGATTGTATGGGTATCCACATCTCCGTGGCAATTAGGACAATATGTGGCTTATGATTTAAAAAAGATATTTGCTTTACATGGTTTGAAAAGGGATATCGAGATATTTGATTCAAGCCTAAATGTTGCGCAAGATTCTTTTTTATTAACTGCGGAATATAAAAACTTTGAGAACTTTAAAAAATTTAAACAACGTATTAAAAATGGCGAAAAGATAGATTTAAATATCATGATAGAAACAAATCCGGAATTTTATCAAACTTATCTGTTGGCGGGAGATTATTTATACAAGCAAAATGAGAATATGAAAGCTTTATATTTTTATCAAATGGCCCTAACAAAAGTGATAGCTACAGAAAAAGAAAAGGACTATATTAAAGACCAGATTAAGAAAATAAACAAAAAATAGCACTATGATTTTTGGTATAGGTATAGATATAATAGAAGTTGAACGGATAGCTGAAAAAGTCAGTAAAAATGAAGGATTTCT
>CAILAF010000080.1 GCA_903832075.1 uncultured Chitinophagaceae bacterium | reverse complement strand
TACCATGATTAATTTTTTAATTGTTGTTGCAGTATTCATTGTAATGGAAGGTGTGGCTTGGTTTACACACAAATATATAATGCATGGTATCTTGTGGTTATTACACAAAGACCACCACCACAAAGAAACGTACGGCTTTTTTGAATTGAATGATTTTTTCTTTTTGATATTCGCTATACCCGGAATTATTTGTTTATTTATCGGTATAAAGCATAATTATAATTCTACTTTTTACATTGGCTTAGGCATTACCATTTATGGCTTTGCATATTTTTTTGTGCATGAGGTTTTTATTCATCAGAGAATAAAATTTTTAAGAACCACAGACAATATTTATTTCAAAGCCATTCGCCGTGCACATAAAATGCACCATAAACATTTGGGTAAAGAAGATGGTGAGTGTTTTGGTATGTTGTGGGTTCCACTGAAATATTTTCATGAAGCAAGAAAAAAATCAGTGTAATGAAATACACCTATTTGCTGATCGATATTTTTACGATGATTGTTCCGTTTGTTTTTTCATTTCATCCTAAAATAAAATTCAATCAATATTTTAAAGATTTTTTTATTGCAGATGCTTTTGTTGCAGCAGCATTCATCATTTGGGATGCAATATTTACTGCAAAAGGAGTTTGGGGTTTCAGTAATTTATATACCATTGGCTTTCGAATATTTTATTTACCGATTGAAGAAATTTTATTTTTTGTTTGTATTCCTTTCTCTTGTTTATTCACCATTCATTCGCTCAATCAATTTTGGAAATGGAAAATGAACATAAAAACAGTAAATGCCTTTTCTTCCATTATCATTTTTGTTTTGTTTTTGATTGGAATAATATTTTATAAGCGACTTTACACATCCATCACTTTTATTTCAACAGCATTAATTATTTTTTTGTTGCTTATTTTCAAAAAACAACATTTCTTATCAAACTTTTACCGCAATTATATTATTTTATTATTGCCATTCTTGTTAGTAAACGGAATTTTAACCGGAACTTTTTTGCAAGAGCCGATAGTTTGGTACAACAATTATTATAATCTTGGCATCAGAATATTAACCATTCCTGTTGAAGATATTTTTTATGGCTTTGAATTAATTTTACTCATTAATTTTTTCTTTGAGATAAATAAAAATTCTATTAAAAAAAAATCAAAAAGAATTTTTAGATCGAACAGACTAATATTTTTGCTCTTACTGTAAAGCTTCTACCATTTCCTTGCTGTTTTCAATAGTATTGGTGAAGCCTAATAAACTCATCATTATAGAAAAAACGCAACCCCAACAAAAGTTCAAATCATCAATATTAAATAAATTGCTTCTGCATGATCTATTCATAAGCGATGTGTGAATGATGTAAATTATTCATAAAGTTCCATAACAATTCAGAACAATATCTTACTCAATTTTGTAATCTTATTACAATTTATGTCCCGCCATTGAAAAAGCTTTTTTTACCGATTCTAGTATTTGTTTCGACAGGCATGATGAGTTTTTCTCATGAGAATGAAACACAAACGAATTATACCATTGTTGGTTCGAAAAATATTTGTATGAAATTATCTGGTACTACTACCCTACGTCAATGGATAATAGATACCCAAACTTTTACCGGTGAAGCACAATTTTCCTTTAAACAAAACAATCATCAGCTATGCGCAATTAAATATTTGACATTCTCAATCTCACTTAAAAATTTTAATACAGATAAAAAGACTGAAAATCGGTATAAGGATATTTTTTATACGCTGATCTATGCAACTGTATTACCAGGAAAAGACAATCAATACATCATCAAGGCAGTCGGCAACCTGCGAATCGCCAGTATCACCAAAGAAGTATCCATAGATTTTTATTGCATGGTGAATAAAGATGAGAGCATTACCTGCAAAGGGTCTAATCAGTTAATAATGAAAGATTATTTTATAAACTCACCCTTATTTATGAAGGAGGCTATGAAAACCGGAGATGCACTCTCTTTAGATTTTTCAATGGTCTATAAAAAATAAACACTCCCAATATTCATTTATGGAGATACATACACAAATACTTTGGCTTTTTTTATTAGCTATCCCTATTGCCTGTATTACATGGACAGTAACGCATGAAGAAGTATTTCGTGAACCCCGAGAATATTGTACCAACAGAAGTTCAAATGCTAAAAGAATATTGACCAGAAAATTTTTTTATCTTTTTACTTGCGAATATTGCTTCAGCCATTATGTAACAATTGTATTTCTCATCATAACTGATTATAAATTTTTAATGACCAATTGGACAGGTTATATCATTTCAGGATTTTCATTGGTATGGATCGCTAATATTTATATGAGTTTGTTGGGATTGATTAAACAGGATATTAATAAAGAAAAATGCGAAATTAACTTAATACAAAAAGAAGCAGCAAAGTGTTTTAGAGGAAAATAAAAAAGACAACCTTTTGCAAGATTGTCTTTTTGTTAGTAGTGTCGGGTGGACTGGATTCGAACCAGCGACCCCTTGCACCCCATACAAGTACGCTACCGGACTGCGCCACCACCCGAAAAACAAAGGGTTGCAAATATAATCGCAAAAACAATTTTTCAAAGTATATTGCACAAAATTTTACTACCGCAACATGAAGATTCTTCTAAGGAAGGTTTTAAT
>CAILAF010000079.1 GCA_903832075.1 uncultured Chitinophagaceae bacterium | reverse complement strand
ATAAATTAAAACAGTCGGAGAAAGAACTAAATAAAATTAATGCATATTCACTTCAGTCTATTTATTTAGTTACCGATGGAGTGAATCTTAATGAAGCTCTTATTAATAACGAGAAGCTTACTGCTTCTATTCAAATACTTCAATCAAAAAATATAGTAAAGAAATACTCTGGAATAGCAGCACTTATAATTTCTGATTCTTTGCAAAAAATCAGAATTGCTAAATGGAATAAATACTGGACACCAGAAAAGAAAAATGCATTGTTGTCTTCGCTTTATAAAGAAGGGATTTTTTTGAAATTCAGTACTAAGGCTTTTGAACCGTTTAAATTATTACTATATAAAAACTTTCAACCCCTTGATCTCAAGACGATGGATGAAATACGTAAAATTTTCATTGAAGATTATATCACTGAGAAACCTGGAAGAACAACGTTAATTACAATGATAAAGGTTTCACCTGAAAATAAAAATGTCATTTATAAGGAATTTGAAAATGATCAAAATGTAACTGTATTAGACAAACAGTATTTAACTGAAAAATTATTGCAAATAATTAATAATGATTTTTCAGCCATAGCTTTTATGACATCAATTTTGGTTTTTCTTGTGTTACTTATTATGTATGGCCGTATTGAATTAACGTTAGTTTCATTTATTCCGATGTTCATAAGTTTTATTTGGATTTTAGGTATAATGGGCTTAGTTGGATTTCAATTTAATATAGTTAATATCATTATTTCGGCACTTATTTTTGGTTTAGGAGATGATTATAGTCTTTTTATCATGGATGGCCTTCTACAGGAATATAAAACCGGGAAAAAGAACCTAACATCATTTAAATCTTCTATTCTGTTATCAGCTATTACTACAATTGCAGGATTGGGTGTCTTAATATTTGCCAAACATCCTGCATTAAAATCTATTGCAGTAATTTCTATTATTGGAATTTTTTGTGTAGTAGTTATGTCACAAATATTAATTCCCTTTTTTTTCAATATTTTAATAACGAAGAGAGTTGAAAAGAAATTATACCCATGGACTTTATGCAGTTTTCTAAAGTCAGCTTTTGCATTTATTCTATTTATTTTGTGGAGCATTATTTTTACTATACTTGGAAGAATATTCGCGTTTTTTAGTATAAATGAAAAGGGCAAACATATCTATCATATTCTCCTTTCTAAAGCTTGTTGGATTCTCATGTATGTAATGATAAATGTTAAAAAGAAAATTATAAACCCTTTAGTAGAAGACTTTTCAAAACCAGCCGTTATTATTTGTAACCATCAATCATCTTTAGATATAGTACCATTAATTATGTTGCATCCTAAAATTTTAATGGTGACTAATAATAAAAAATGGAATGCTCGTTTCTTTGGTCCTGTAATTCGTATGGCTGATTATTTTCCTGCAGAACAACTTGAACAAAAAATAGATTTGATTGCCAAAAGGATTAAACAAGGTTATTCCATAATTGTATTTCCAGAGGGTACAAGGTCAGAAGATGGAGTTATTGGACGTTTTCATAAAGGCGCATTTTACATTGCGGAGAAGTTAAATATTGATATTTTGCCAATTTTGATACATGGTACCAACTATGCACTTACAAAAAAGGATAATTTGCTAAAAGATGGTCAAGTAACTCTAAAAATTTTACCCCGAATTCAGCAAAGTAATTTGAGTTTTGGTTCAGGCTATGTTGAAAGAACAAAAAAAATTCGCAAGTATTTTAGTAACGAATTTGACTTACTCAGATTGGAAATCGAACAAACAAGTTATTTCAAAGAAAAGTTAAGTTACAATTACTTATATAAAGGCCCCATTATTGAATGGTATTTGAGAATAAAAATTAAATTAGAAAAGAATTACCAGAGTTTTCACGAACTTTTACCACTTAAAGGGAAAATACTTGATGTTGGTTGCGGTTATGGTTTCATGTCATATATGCTATATTTTACTTCTAACCAGAGAGAAATAATGTGTATTGATTATGACGAAGAGAAGATTGAAACTGCAAAACACTGTTTCAGTAAAACGGATTCAATTAATTTTGTTCACTCTGATATATTAAATTTTAATTTTGAAAAATATGATGCTATTATAATGTCAGATGTGTTACATTACTTGCAGCCTGATGAACAGACACAAATATTAAATAAATCAATAGCACATCTCAACTCGGGAGGAATTATTATCATTAGAGATGGAGATAAGGATGCTGGAATAAAACACAAAAGAACAGAATTGACTGAATTTTTTTCGACTAAGTTATTTGGGTTTAATAAGATAGGAAAAGAAGAATTAGCATTTGTTTCATTCAAAGCATTAAAGGAAAATTTAGATAGGCAAGAAGTCATATGCGAAGAAATAAGAAATTCAAATATCACTTCAAATACTATTTTAATAATAAAAAAAAATAGCAAAGTATAAAGCATGAAAAATTTTGATGTAATTATAATGGGTAGTGGAATGGGAGGCCTTGTTTGCGCAGACCTACTAAGTAGGGAGGGGTATAAAGTTTGCGTGCTGGAAAAAAATAAGCAAATAGGAGGCTCATTGCAAACTTATGTTCGAGATAAGGTAATTTTTGATTCAGGAGTTCATTATGTGGGT
>CAILAF010000078.1 GCA_903832075.1 uncultured Chitinophagaceae bacterium | reverse complement strand
TTATGATAGATTTTTTCAAAACGCTTCTGCTTTTAATAATCATAAATAAATCTTCTAATCAGCGATCAATCCTTCCACAAAAAAGGAAATAAAATTATTGCAAGCATTACCACCAAAATATCTAAACCAATTAATAAAAAAATCATTTGTGTTAAACCATTTTGTACTACTTGTGCAAAACCAATGGTAGATATTTTCATTAACAATAATAATTGCGGAATAATAATTGGGAAACCCATAATGGCCATTAAAGCTGCTTGCTGCTGTGCTTTGGCGGCAATGGCTGCTAAAAAAGTAAATACCATACTTAAACTGATGCCTCCTAAAAAAACAATACCGATAAACGTTAACATGTTTTGCAATGGATTGCCTAATAATAAAGTAAAGATGGCTAAACTTAATATGCTCATTAAACTCATGAGCAGCAGATTAAAAATTAATTTGGCAATTATAAAATCAGTTGCGCCGGCAATAGAATAGAAGTATAACATTCTTCCTTTGTTCTCTGCCAAAAAACTTTTTGCCACTGCATTTACACAAACAAATAATTGAATAATCCAGAATAAACTATTCCAAACTTTTTCATCGGGTTCACCAACAGAAAGATAAACTACAAAAATGGTTGATGCCACATATAACAATATGCCATAAAAAGTATATTGTTGTCTTGTTTCTAACAACACATCTTTTTTTACTAAACTTGTTATGTGTTTAATGTTAATCATTTTATTTGAGCGCAAACTCTGCAACGAGGTTCATAAATATCTTTTTCACCAACTAAAACTTGTCCTTCTTGTTTTGTTTTTCTATAAGAAATATTGGCAATGTTTCCGCATACTACACATATCGCATGAAGTTTAGTGATGTAATCTGCAATCGCTAACAAGTTAGGCATTTGCCCGAATGGATTACCCAAATAATCCATATCCAATCCGGCAACAATCACACGAATGCCACGCCGGGCAAGGGTTTCGCACACATGCATAATTTGATCATCAAAAAATTGTGCTTCATCAATTCCAACTACATCAACACCTTGCGCCATCAATAAAATGGTTTGTGAATTTTCAATAGGTGTTGATTGAATAGCATTCGCATCATGACTCACCACTTTTGTTTCATCATATCTAATATCAATAGCAGGTTTAAATATTTCAACTTTTAAATTGGCAATCTTGGCACGTTTTAAACGACGAATGAGTTCTTCTGTTTTACCGCTAAACATGCTTCCGCAAATCACTTCAATCCAACCTCTTCGTTCTCCTTTTAAATTTGGTTCAATAAACATAACACTGAAAATTACTTATATCCGTTAATATTACTAACTTTAATGGCAATTGTTTTTAACCCCCCAAATGTATTACATCCAATGGAAACAGTGGAAACACTTATTGACAAATTGAAAGAACAATTTGATCAAAAAGTAGGAGAAGATAAATTATTAATTACTGCACAATTATTATTGGCCGAATTACGAAATGCCGTTTCTCCACTAAGTAATAGTGATGAAAATCCTGAAGCATCAATTAATGCTGACAATGTACAGGTTATTGAAATTAATATGATTGATCATAAACCGCACAGACCGATTCCTAAAAAAGATGATTTATCCGGTTGGTTATTTGATAAAGAAATTGAAATACCAACTTTAATTCATCAGGTTAAAAATGAAAACATTGAATTGAATGATGTAATGAATACATCAAAAAAAAGTTTGAATGATGAATTGAAAGAAGAAAAAACAGAAGTGGCAACTGTGTTGCAATTTTCGGCGGTAAGAGATTTAAAAAAAGCAATCGGTGTGAATGATCGTTTTTTATTTATCAATGAATTATTTCGCGGCGATGAAACAATGTATGAAAGAAGTATTAAAACAATTAACGGATTTAATATTTTTCCTGAAGCAGAATATTGGATACAAAGAGAATTAAAAGTAAAATTAGGTTGGAAAGAGGATGATACTATTGTTAATCATTTTTATCAATTGGTTAAAAGACGATTCTCATAAATATATTGCATGATCTTTTCTGTGGCGCCTGCTTTTTCTTTTACATAATTTCCTGCATTATTACAAGCATTATGGTATTCCTGACCTTCGGGTAAAAGCATATTTAAAACATTTTCTAATTCCAAAACATTTTCAACAGTATATGCGCCTTTAGCATCAATTAATTCAATGGCTTCAGCGTATTCATCATATTCCGGTCCAAATACAACCGGTTTAAAATATACAGCAGCTTCCAATACATTATGAACACCGTCTTCGCCAAATGCACCACCAACATAACAAACAGTTGCATATTTATATAAACTGCTTAACATACCAATGTTATCAATGATGAGAACGTTTTGAGATGTCAGATGTGAGATGTCGGATGTCAGATGTGAGTATAAAATTGAATTCTTATATAAAATTTTACATTCTTCAATTCTTTCTTCATCAATATCATGCGGAGCAATAATAAATTTTATTTCGGGATGCGTGTTGGCATAATGATCTAATTCTTCATCATCTTCAGTCCATGTACTTCCGGCAATAATTACTTTATCATTTCCAATAAATTCTTCGACGATTGAATTGGATTGAAATTGTTGAGCAATAGTTATTACTCTGTCAAATCTGGTATCACCGCTAATCATTATATTCTTTTCAAATCCAATGCTGTTAAGTAATTCAAGCGATTCGTTATTCTGCACAAAAAAATAAGCAAAACAATTCAACATTTGTTTATGCAAACTCCCATACCATTGAAAGAAAGGTTGATTATCTCTAAATATTCCGGAAATTAATAACAATGGAATATTTCTTTTTTTTGCTTCGGTATTATAATAAAACCAGAATTCATATTTTACAAAAAGAATTAATGAAGGTTGAACGATATCAAAAAATTGTTTTGCATTGGATGATGAATCCATTGGCAAATAAAAAATCCAATCAGCGCCATTATAATTTTTTCTTACTTCATAACCTGATGGAGAAAAAAAAGTAAGTAAAATCTTGCAACTTGTATTTTGCAACTTGAGACTTTCAATTATTGGTCTGCCTTGTTCAAATTCACCAAGCGATGCACAATGCATCCAAACAACTTTGTTTTGATTATTATTAAATGCAAGTTGTAATCTTTCAAAAATATTCTTTCTCCCGGCTAACCATAATTTAGCTTTTGTATTTTTAAAACTAATCAGCCAAGCAATTTTTGGATAAATAAAAACGAATATGTTGTATAAACCTTTCAATATAAATTTTCGATTGAAATACAAATAAACAGATTAAATTTCACTGAAAACCACTTGTGAACAATAAGCCCTTGTATATTCATTTTTCACAACTTTTTGAAGTAGTTTTGCAGCCACCTAAATATAATTATGAGGCCTATACAAATGGTAGATACTAAAACACAGTATCTAAAAATAAAATCAGAAGTTGATGCAGCCATTCATGAAGTGTTAGATAGTGCGGCATATATTAATGGAAAAGCTGTTCAGGATTTTACTCTTGCATTAAATAATTACCAGGGTTCTAAACATACAATTTGTTGTGCTAATGGAACTGATGCATTGCAAATTGCAATGATGGCATTAGACTTGCAACCTGGTGATGAAGTAATTACTCCATCTTTCACATATATTGCCACAACCGAAGTAGTTGCTTTATTAAAATTGAAACCAGTTTTTGTTGAAGTAGATGCTAAAACTTTTTGTATTGATGTTGAATCAATCAAAAAAGCAATCACACCAAAAACAAAAGCAATTGTTCCGGTTCATTTATATGGTCATGCTGCAAACATGGAAGCCATCATGCAAATTGCAGAACAACATAATTTGTTTGTAATTGAAGATAATGCACAAGCAATTGGTTGCGATTATACTTTTTCTAACGGAACAAAAAAGAAAACAGGTTCAATTGGGCACATTGGTTGCACTTCATTTTATCCAAGCAAAAATTTAGGTGCTTATGGTGATGGTGGTGCCATCTTTACAAATGATGATGCATTGGCTGCAAAAATGAAAATGATTGCTAATCATGGTCAGAGTAAAAGATATTATCACGATGTGGTAGGATGCAATAGCAGACTGGATTCTATTCAAGCAGCAATTCTAAATATTAAAATAAAAGAATTGGATAATTATATTTCTGCCCGTCAAAAAGCAGCAGCATTTTATAATAATACATTTAAAAATCATCCAAAAATTATAACACCATCTGTTGCAAAATATTCATCTCATGTTTATCATCAATATACTTTGGTATTGAATGATATTAGTAGAGATGGATTGAATAATTATTTAGCAGGTAAAAAAATTCCATCTATGATTTATTATCCGGTTCCGGGTCATAAACAAAAAATGTTTGCATCATTTGGATTGGATAATTATGATTTAAAAATTACTGATTGGTTAACGGAACGTGTTATTTCTTTACCAATGCATACAGAATTGGATGAAGAACAAATGAATTATATAACTTCTGAAGTATTAAATTATATAAACAATTATTAAATTATGAAGATAGCAGTTGTTGGAACCGGATATGTTGGATTAGTATCGGGTACTTGTTTTGCAGAAACAGGTAATCATGTAACGTGCATTGACATTGATGCAAACAAAGTGAATAAACTTTCTAATGGCGAGATTACTATTTATGAACCCGGGTTAGAAAAAATATTTTTAAGAAATTTAAAAGAACGCAGATTAACTTTTACAACCGATTTGAAAAAAGGTGTTGATGATGCTGTCATTATTTTTTTAGCATTGCCCACACCGCCCGGTGAAAATGGTTCTGCCGATTTAAAATATGTGTTGGGTGTTGCAAATGATTTAGGGAAAATTCTTACCGACTATAAAGTAATTGTTGATAAAAGTACTGTGCCTGTTGGTACCGCTAATAAAGTGCATGCTGCAATTGCTGCAAATTATAAAGGCGAATTTGATGTTGTAAGTAATCCGGAATTTTTGCGCGAAGGTGTTGCTGTGGATGATTTTATGAAACCCGATAGAGTAATCATTGGAACAAGTTCTGAAAGAGCAAAGAAGGTGATGGGCGATTTATTTGCACCTTATGTTCGTCAAGGTAATCCGGTAATTTATATGGATGAAAAAAGTGCAGAGTTAACAAAATATGCTGCTAATTCTTTTTTAGCAACAAAAATTTCTTTCATGAATGAGATTGCGCAATTGTGTGAAAGATTAGGTGCTGATGTTGATATGGTTCGTCGTGGAATTGGAAGTGATGATAGAATTGGTAAGCGTTTTTTGTTTCCCGGAATTGGTTATGGTGGAAGTTGTTTTCCAAAAGATGTGCAAGCATTAATTAAATCATCCGAAGAAGCAAACTATGAATTTAAAATTTTAAAAGCGGTTGAAGAAGTAAATGAAAATCAAAAATTACATCTCATTCCAAAAATAAAATCTTATTTCAAAAATAATTTAAAAGGAAAACATTTTGCTTTATGGGGATTGGCAT
>CAILAF010000077.1 GCA_903832075.1 uncultured Chitinophagaceae bacterium | reverse complement strand
GACGCAACAAAGTTTAATAGAATTACAAAAGCTCGCCAACAAAAATTAAAACTTCAAATGCCTTACAGTTGCACCATTATTAATTAATTGTTTTAAAGAATCAATACCAATTTTTACATGTCGTTCTACAAATTGAGAAGTTACTTTTTTATCGCTGGCTTCTGTTTTAACACCTTCGGGCACCATTGGCGAATCACTCACCAATAACAATGCACCGGTTGGTATATGATTATAAAATCCAACAGTAAAAATAGTTGCGGTTTCCATATCAATGGCATAAGCACGAACCGTTTGTAATTTTGCTTTAAATTCTTCATCATGTTCCCAAACACGGCGGTTAGTTGTATAAACAGTGCCGGTCCAATAATCTGTTTTATAATCACGAATGGTTGTTGATATTGCTTTCTGCAAAGCGAACGCAGGCATTGCAGGAACTTCGGGCGGAAAATAATCATTGGAAGTACCTTCACCTCTTATTGCTGCAATGGGCAATATTAAATCACCAATTTTATTTCTCTTTTTTAATCCACCGCATTTACCGAGAAACAAAACAGCTTTTGGTTCTATGGCTGCCAGCAAATCCATGACAGTAGCGGCTCCCGGGCTACCCATTCCAAAATTAATAATGGTAATACCATCGGCAGTAGCACATTGAAAAGGTCTGTCTGTTCCTACAACTTTTACTTTATTCCACTTGGCAAACATTTCTACATAATTAGAAAAATTAGTAAGCAAAATATATTTACCAAAATTTTCTAAACTCTCACCTGTATAACGAGGCAACCAATTTTTAATAATTTCTTCTTTTGTTTTCATAATTTGACTATTGACTGTGGACGATAAATTATTTTACATTCATCTTTGTTAATCTGTAAAAATAAACAATTTACTTTTATTGCATGATAAGAATTGCATATCCACAAAATAATTTTCGTTTTAAAGAAGAAGATGGCAAAGAATTCATCTTTGATGAAGTGCGTAAACAATGGTTACGATTAACGCCCGAAGAATGGGTTCGACAAAATTTTTTACAATATTTGATTCAAACAAAAAAATATCCTGCATCATTAATTGCAATAGAAAAAGAAATTGCTTTAGGTGAATTAAAAAGAAGATGTGATATAATTATTTATAAAAACGAAAAGCCTTGGATGATTATTGAATGTAAAGAGATGAATGTATCATTGAATGACAAAGTGGTGAATCAAATTTTAAATTATAATCAGTCTTTAGATGTTCATTATTTAATCATCACCAACGGAACAGAAATTTTTGGATTTGATACAATTACTAAAACACAATTAATTTTTATTCCGGATTATTGATTTAATAAAAAAGCCGTTACACAATTGTATAACGGCTTTATATAAAATTTTAAATTGATTATGGAAATATTCCTAACTCAGTATAAGAAGTTCCAACCTTATTAATTGCTGAAACATAAGCTGCAGTGCGCATATCAGGTATATCAGGATTGTTTTTCCAAATATCCATAATTTCTCGAGTAGCAGCAATCATTGTTTCTTCCAAACCACTATGAACTAAATCAATTTCATCGGCACCATGCAAAATAAAATTGCGTTCTTTCTCTGTTACTTGTTTGCCGGCCAAAGTTTCCATCTGATTTAAAATATGACTATTCATATTTTCGGAAAAACGTTTTTCCATTCTTCCATAACGAACATGACTTAAATTTTTCAACCATTCAAAATATGAAACGGTTACACCACCTGCAGTTAAATACATATCAGGCACAACCAATATTCCTTTTGCAGCAAATATTTCATCAGCCTCAGGTGTTAAAGGACCATTCGCAGCTTCAGCAATTATTTTTGCTTTTACTCTTGGTGCATTTTCTCCATCAATAACATTTTCTAATGCTGCAGGAATTAAAATATCACAATCTAATTCCAATGCATCACTTGTCTTTGCCAAGTTTGTAGCACCCGGATAATTTAAAATGCTTCCTGTTTTTTTTCTGTGTTGAAATAAATCTTCTTCATTAATTCCATCTGCTTTATAAACAGCACCTTCATATTCTGCAATTGCAATAACAATTGCACCATGCTCACGGAAAAATTTTGCAGTATGATATCCAACATTTCCCATTCCCTGTACTATCACGGTTTTTCCTACTATTCCTGTTGTTAATCCTAATTTTTTCATAACATCAGTCATGTTACATACTTCACGAATTCCAAAGAACACACCTAATCCTGTTGCTTCTTTTCTTCCGCGAACACCACCTTGTGAAATAGGTTTACCGGTTACACAACCTGCTGCATCAATATCACCGGGCTTTAATGAAGCATAAGTATCAACAACCCATGCCATTTCTCTTTCGCCTGTTCCATAATCCGGAGCAGGAACATCAATACCAGGTCCGATAAAATTTTTCTTTACTAATTCACTTGTATAACGGCGAGTAATTTTTTCCAACTCGTATGTACTGTATTTACGAGGATTGATTTTAATACCGCCTTTACCACCACCGAACGGAACATTTACAATGGCACATTTGTAAGTCATTAAACTTGCCAATGCCATTACTTCATCTTGATTAACAGCATCACTAAAACGGATACCACCTTTACAAGGTGATTTATGTTGTGAATGTTGAACGCGATAAGCTTCTATAACTTCAATTCTTCCATCATCCATTTTAACTGGAAAGCGCATACTGTAAATACTGTTACAAGCTTTGATTTGTTCTAATAAACCTTTTTCAAATTTGGTAAACTTGGCAGCCTTATCAAAACTTTTTTCAACACTTTGAAAAAAGCTGTACGGTTGATTTGACATAAATAATCGTTTTTGTTTTTTATATGGAGCAATAATCGTTTACGAATTTTTTTATTAATTCTTCTTTTCTAACTTATTAATTTTTCTATCAAGATTTAATAAATAAAGAAATAATCCTGCAACAATTACAATCACAACAATCATCACGACATAAATTTTTCCATTTGTTTTTAAGATACTATCGTTTGATGCAGTTTGTGCTTGAGCAAAAAAACTGAACATTGCAAATGCAATGGTTGCAGCTATTTTTTTTAATTTATTCATTATGAATTATTTTTTTCATTTAAAATTTGAATGCGGATACGTAATGTAGTTATCCAAACTGCTAATAATGTCCAACCAATAACAGCAGGCCAAAAAACAATTTTCATATGCCAATCAGAATCTTTAGGATTCAAGCCTGGATTGCCTTCGCTGCCTTGTCCGCCAGGATGCAAACTTTCAGTTAATCGTGGTAATATCCATAAAGTTGGAAACAACATAAAAAATGCGAAGATGTTATATACAGATCCAATTCTTGCTTTTTTTTCATCATCATTCAAACTTCCACGCAAAACAAAATAGGCGAAGTAAATTAAGATTGCAATAGCTGCACCAGTTTGTTTTGGATCGCTACTCCACCATGCACCCCATTGAGATTTAGCCCAAACAGCTCCGGTAATTAAACCTAATACACCAAATAAAGCTCCGGTTCTTGCATATTCTAATGAATAATAATCATTCAAAGAACTTGGATTGCGTAAATATCTAATTGCATATACAACAGAAATAGTAAACAATACCATCATGCTAAACCACATTGGCGCATGAAAAAATAAATTACGAATACTTTGTTGCAATGGAACACCGGGAGGTGAAGGCACATCAACCAAAAAGCCCATAACGGATACATACATTAAAAGTATAAATGCTAATATCTTCCACCAAGATTTGCGAATCATGTTATATTATTTACAAACTAACAATCGTTTGCACCGCAAAATTAGGGGAATGATGTTCAACAAAATAAATAGATGTATAAATTTTACTCTTATTCATCATATTTAATGATATGTTCATTATTATGCAAGGTTTCTAAAAATTTATTTGAAATTAATTAGTTTGATTTAATGATAATAATTATTTACCTAAGACTCATTTTTGTTAAAAAACTCAATCCAGCATTTTAATCAAAGCAATTTAAAGTTAAAAAACTAATATACATGTATGTAACGAAATCAAATCCCAATAAGGATTTCAACAGTTTCAGTCACAAATAAATAACATCACATTGCTTCTCAATTGGTGTATTGGCTTCGTTCCCTTACCTTTGCCCACTTTCATCACATATAAAATTCATGCCGTAACATGAAACTATCACAATTCAGATTTGATCTGCCCCTAAATCTTATTGCACAAAATCCTACTAAAAAAAGAGAAGACAGTCGTATGATGGTGGTGCACCGTAAAACCGGGCACATGGAAAACAAACATTTCAGAGACATCTTAGAATACTTTGATGATAAAGATGTGTTTGTAGTTAATAACACAAAAGTTTTCCCCGCACGCATGTATGGTCGCAAAGAAAAAACCGGTGCTAAAATTGAAGTCTTTTTATTGCGTGAACTAAATAAACCAAATCGTCTTTGGGATGTTATTGTTGATCCCGCAAGAAAAATTCGTGTAGGTAATAAATTATATTTTGGTGATAATGAAGAATTGGTTGCCGAAGTAATTGATAATACAACCAGTCGCGGAAGAACGATTCGTTTTTTATGGGATGATGATGATACCAGTTTTAAAGCAATGCTTGAACATTTAGGTGAAACACCTTTACCTAAATACATTAAACGCAAACCGGATGATGAAGATAAAGAACGTTATCAAACTGTTTATGCAAAATATGAAGGTGCAGTTGCTGCACCAACTGCTGGTTTACATTTTAGTAAAGAACTAATTAAGCGTTGCGAAATTCAAGGAATACGTTTTGCAGAAGTTACGCTGCATACGGGTTTGGGAACATTCAGGCCAATTGAAGTAGAAGATTTAAGCAAACATAAAATGGATGCCGAATATTATAATATTCCTGAAGAAGCTTGCCGAATTGTAAATAAAGCAAAAGAAACAGGACATCGTATTTGTTCTATCGGTACAACAACTATGCGTGCAATGGAAACAAGTTTTACGGCGCAAAAATTATTAAAGCCAAGTGAAGGATGGACCAATCATTTTATTCATCCACCATATAATTTTAATGTAGCTGATGCTTTGGTTACAAATTTTCATTTGCCTAAAACAAGTTTATTAATTATGACTTGTGCTTTTGCAGGATATGATTTGGCAATGGAAGCATATAAAAAAGCTATTAAAGATAAATACCGTTTCTTCAGTTATGGTGATGCATTGATGATTATCTAATTACTGAAAATATATTTTACAAAAAAAAGCCGCAAATTTTATTGCGGCTTTTTAATTTACGAGTTGAAAATATTGTCATGGTCTTCTTCAAGAACCAAATATTTCTTTCTGCCAATGGTTATATAAAATAAAAAATATAAAAGACTCGGTAATACTAATAACAGTTGAACATATGAAGACCAATCAGTATTATATAAACCCAACTTTATCAT
>CAILAF010000076.1 GCA_903832075.1 uncultured Chitinophagaceae bacterium | reverse complement strand
ACATCAAAGCAATATTTTAATAATTTTCGCTTTCAAATTATTTATTCAAATGATAAAGTTTTTAGATATTCAAAAAATAAATCTTTCATTTCAAAAAGAATTTGAAGTTGCTTTTAAACGTGTTCTGAATTCGGGATGGTTTATTTTAGGAAATGAAGTTTCAAACTTTGAAAAAGAATATGCTGACTATTGCCAAACAAAATATTGTATAGGTGTAGCAAATGGTTTGGATGCGCTGACTATTATTATTAGAGCATACAAAGAATTAGGTTTTTTTGCTGATGGCGATGAAATTATAGTTTCAGCAAACACTTATATAGCAAGCATTTTAGCAATTTCTGCAAATAAGTTGATACCAGTTTTAGTTGAGCCGGTTGAAAAAACATTCAATATAAATACTGCATTAATCGAAAAACATATTACTCATAAAACGAAAGCTATTTTTGGAGTAAACTTATATGGGCAACCTGCCGATTGGACTTCAATAAAAAAAGTTGCCCAAAAATATCATTTAAAAGTTATTGAAGATGCTGCACAATCTCATGGTGCTATGCATAATGAGAAAAAATCGGGTGCTCTTGGAGATGCAGCAGGACATAGTTTTTATCCCGGAAAAAATTTAGGTGCATTGGGTGATGGTGGTGCCATAACGACCAATGATGATGAACTTGCAAAAGTTATGTTTGCTTTGAGAAATTATGGTTCGATAAAAAAATACGAGAATATTTATATAGGTGTTAACAGCCGTTTGGATGAATTGCAAGCAGCATTTTTACGTATAAAATTAAAGCAACTCGATAGAGATAATTCTCGTAGAAATGAAATAGCAAACAGATATTTGAATGAAATAAAAAACGAAAATATTAACTTGCCTTTTATTGAAAAGAACAATATTTCTGCATGGCATTTGTTTGTAGTAAGAGTGAAAAATCGACAAGAATTTCAACAATATCTTTTAGATAATGGAATAGAGGCGATGATTCATTATCCAATTGCCCCTCATCATCAATTGGCATATAAGCAATTTGAAAAATTAAGTTTGCCAATAACAGAAAAGTTGCATGAAGAAGTGCTGAGTTTACCAATTAGTCAGGTAATGAGTGACGAAGAGACTTCACACATTATTGCAACAATTAGCCGGTATAAAGAATAAATTTTTGTTTAAATAATAAAATGCAATTCCTTTTAAAATTTTCTTTTGCAGATTGCTGTTTGTTAATTAATATGCGTAAAATTAAGAAAATTGGATACGTTCAATTTATAAGTATGACTAATTAAATATATGGCAGATTCAAAAAAAAATGAGAGCATTAGTTTGAAAGAACTAATACTTATAATTTCTAAATGGAAAAAAACATTACTCCCGAAAAGGAAAACAATCATATTATTTGGCTTATTAGGTGCAGTATTAGGATTCACTTATGCGCAATTTTCTAAAAAAAACTATACGGCAGAACTAACTTTTTCTCTCGATGAAAAGTCGGGAGCAATGGGTGCATATGCAGGAATTGCAAGTCAGTTTGGGCTTGATTTAGGAAAAGGAGAAGCAGGGGTTTTTAGTAGTGATAATATTGTTGAGTTATTTAAATCAAGATTAATTATTGAAAACACATTACTAACACCTGTAGTGATTAACGGTAAAACTGATTTGCTTATAAATCGTTTTATTGAGTTTAATAAATTGGCTGATGACTGGGACGCATCTGAAGCAGAAAAACTAAAGTATAAAATAAATATTCCAAGGAGTAGTTTTAATTTAGGACAAGACAGCTTGCTTTTTATCGTAAGTAACGGAATTAGAAAAACCGCATTAACAGTTGAAAAGATTGATAAAAAATTAAGCATCATTGATAGATGTCTCTCTCGGTAGAGATCATATGTTTTCCCCGTAGGTTCAAACATATATTCTTTATACATAACTTCTTTGGAATGTTTATCTAATATAGAGGCTCTTAATT
>CAILAF010000075.1 GCA_903832075.1 uncultured Chitinophagaceae bacterium | reverse complement strand
TTGAACATTTCCCAAAGAAATTTGTCGTTCTAATGCTTGATAAGCACCAATTAATAATTGCTGACCGGTTTGTCCGGCTGCATAAAAAGTTCTTTGTACTTGTGTTCCACCAAAACTTCTATTACTTAATAATCCACCATATTCCCTTGCAAAAGGAACACCTTGTGCAACGCAATGATCAATAATATTTCCACTTACTTCAGATAAACGATGCACATTAGATTCTCTTGCTCTGTAATCGCCACCTTTAATGGTATCATAAAATAAGCGAAAAACAGAATCGCCGTCATTTTGATAATTCTTTGCCGCATTAATTCCACCTTGTGCTGCAATTGAGTGTGCCCGACGTGGAGAATCTTGAAAACAAAATGCTTTCACTTTATAGCCCAATTCGCCCAAACTTGCTGCAGCACTGGCTCCTGCTAATCCTGTTCCGATTACAATTACTTCTATTTTTCTTTTGTTTGCAGGATTCACCAATTTGCAATGGCCTTTATAATCCGTCCATTTATCTTCTAATGATCCTGCTGGAATTTTTGCATCTAACATTTTATTCAATTAAGAATGAAAAATTAAAAATTAAGATTTTGATATTCAATTTTCATCTGCACATTAACTGATCCACTCAAAATAAAAACTCAATGGCATCAAAGCAAAAAGTAATGGAACAATAATTGCAAATCCGTAACCAACACAGCTAATCAATGAATGCCATCTTTTATTATGAACACCAAAAGTTTTAAATGCACTTTGAAAACCATGTGCCAAATGATACGCCAAAGAAATACATCCTAAAACATATACAATCACTACCCAAAGAATGCTAAACTCTGACTTCATTGTTTCATATAAATTAATTTCTTCTCCTAAAAGAAATCCTTGATGAGAACGATTAGGTAACCAAAAATTATATAAATGTAAAATGAGAAACAATAAAATAATTGTTCCTAATAATCCCATACTTCTGCTATACCATTTACTACCATCATTCCCATAATTTATTGCATAGGCAGTTCCACGTTTACTACGATTTGATAATACAAGTGTTATACCTTGAATGATGTGCAGCAAAAGCCCGATGAATAATCCTATTTCTAAAATTCTCGGAACCCAGTTGCCACCCATAAAATGAGCACCTTTATTAAACATTTCGCCGCCATCATTTGCCCAAATACAGGCATTCAATCCGGCATGAACAACTAAAAAGAGGATGAGAAAAATTCCGGTGAAACCCATTATTAATTTCTTTCCTACCGATGAAGTGAAGACTTGTTTCCAGGTCATATAACAAAGTTGAGGTTGAAAATTTTCGCGAAAATACTACACGAATGAATGTTATTAGCTTTTCTAAAAACCTTTTTTAACTGATACTTGTCATAAAATTATTGCATTTATCTTATTTTTTGTTTATTCATCCTTTAATTCATCATCATAATATGTGTTTTAAGCCTTCTGCATAATAAAGGTTATTTTAATGCATAAGCCAATTACTTTTGGTTTCATGTTCAAACTGTTAAGCATATTATGGAATAGTTTTCGGATGGCGCTTCAAGAATTGAGGGTAAATAAATTACGTACTTTTCTATCATTGTTTGGAATAACAATTGGTATTTTTTGTATAATCGGAGTGCTTTCAATTGTTGATAGTTTAAAAAAATTTACTGAGACAAGAATAAAATCATTGGGATCAAATGTTGTTTGGATTGACAAATGGAATTATTCTGATGGTGCTGATAAGCCTGACTTTCCTTGGTGGAAATACTATAAAAGACCCTCTAATAAATATGCTGATTTTGTTTTTTTGAAAGCTAATTCTCACGAAGCAGAACATATATGTTTTTTTCTTCAGGGAGGAAATGTTTCTGCTGATTATGAATCTAGTTCGTTAGAAAATATTTCGCTTTATGCAGCAACAAACGATTTTAATAAAATTCAGGAACTGAAAATTGCTGAAGGAAGATATATCAGCGAAGCAGAATTTGCAAATGGTACTCCATGTTGCATTATTGGTTATATAAATGCTGAATCGCTTTTTGGTAATCCATTATCGGCTGTTGGAAAACGTATTACTGTTAACGGAAAGAAATTAATTGTTGTTGGCTTAATTGAAAAGCAAGGTGCTGGTGGATTTGGATTTGATTTTGATCGTTCAGTTCTAATTTCATACAATTTTTTTGCTACAATGTATAAAGTAGAAAATACAGACCGAAATCTTATTATTGCTCAATCAAAAGAAGGGATACCAATTGATGAAATGATTGATGAATTAAAAGGTTACATGCGGCAACAAAAAAGATTGAGTCCGCAACAAGATGATAATTTTTCAATCAATGATATGTCAAAATTTTTTGGCAATATCATTGATGGTTTTCTTGATCAATTAAATATTGGTGGATGGGCAATTGCCGGATTAAGTTTGGTAGTTGGTGCATTTGGTGTTGCCAATATAATGTTTGTAACAGTACGTGAAAGAACAAGTCAGATTGGTTTAAAAAAAGCAATTGGTGCAAAAAGCAGAACAATATTGACAGAGTTTTTATTGGAAAGTTCTTTCTTGTGTATAGTTGGCGGATTCTTCGGCTTATTTTTTGTTTGGCTGTTAACTTTGCTATTAAGTGCCGGTATGTCTTTTCCAATATTCATTGCTCCAAACATAATTTTACTTGCTTTTAGTATTTGTATAGTTATCGGAGTATTAGCAGGAATTATTCCTGCTATCAGTGCTGCAAGAATGGATCCTGTAGTAGCAATAAGAACGAAGTAAGTTTTACAATTTATATCTGATTTAAAAACAATTTTTATTAAAGATATAAATCGTGTTTATAAAAATGATTTTGTTATTGGTTTGTTCATTAATTTATTAATATACATTTGAAATATGTTTAAGCTTCTAAATATTCTTTGGAATAGTTTCCGAATGGCAATTCAGGAATTGAGGGTGAATAAAGTGCGTACTTTTTTATCATTATTTGGTATTACAATTGGTATCTTTTGTATTATCGGTGTACTTTCTACAGTTGATAGTTTAAAAAGAAAAATACAGAACGATTTAAAATCAATTGGATCAAAAGTTATTTGGATTGACAAATGGGATTATGCAGATGGTAATAATGGAAGTTATCCATGGTGGAAATATTTTAAAAGGCCATCTAATAAATATTCTGATGCTTTATTTCTGAAAGCAAGAACAACATCTGCATCTAATGTCTCCTATTTTTTGCAAAGTGGAAATGTAACCGTGAACTATGATGATGCATCATTACAAGGCGTTAATTTATATGGTGTCACTGAAGATTATGAAAGAATACAAGATTTTAAAATTATTGAAGGTCGCTATTTAAGTGAAGCCGAATTTCAAAGAGGAACACCTTCTTGCGTAATTGGTTACACCAATGCGGAAAATTTATTTGGTACTGCTGAAAAAGCTGTTGGTAAAGAAATTTCAATTAAAGGAAAGAGATTAATTATTTCAGGTTTGATTGAAAAGCAAGGAGCCAACTTTGGCCCTGCAGGATTTGATGCTTGCATTATTGTGCCTTATCGTTTTTTTGTTTCACTTTATGATGCCAGATATGTGAATCAAAATTTAATTATTGTTCAACCAAAAGATAATGTTACCGTATCTCAATTAAGCGATGAATTAAGAGGTAATATGCGTCAATTACATAAATTAAGTCCTTATGTTCAAGACGATTTTTCATTAAATGATATGAATAAATTAATTGGCGATAATGTTGATCAATTAATTGGAGTATTGAATATTGCCGGTGTATTAATTGCAGGATTAAGTTTATTTGTTGGTGGATTTGGTGTTGCCAATATTATGTTTGTTACTGTGCGTGAAAGAACAAGTCAGATTGGATTGAAAAAAGCAATTGGTGCAAAAAGCAGAACAATATTAACTGAGTTTTTATTGGAAAGCGCTTTCTTATGTGTGATTGGAGGACTGATTGGTTTAGCATTAGTTTGGATATTGGCTTTAATATTAAGTAGTATTATTGGTTTCCCTATTGTAATAGGTGCAAATATCATTTTTATTGCATTAAGTATTTGTGTGGTGTTAGGAATTTTATCAGGTATCATTCCTGCATCAATTGCGGCGAGAATGGATCCAGTTGTTGCAATTAGAACAAAATAAAAATGTTGAATGATGAATTAGATTTGCAACTCAGTGAACATCTAACATTTAAAATTTAAAGTTGAGTATTACTATACTTGCAATCGAATCTTCTTGTGATGAAACATCTGCTTCAATTTGTATTGATGGAAAGATTGTTTCAAATTTTATTGCTAATCAAACTATTCATGAACAATATGGTGGTGTAGTTCCGGAATTAGCCAGCAGAGCGCATATGCAAAATATTGTTCCGGTTGTTGATGCAGCTCTATCATCTGCAAACTGTCATCTGTCAACTGTTGATGCCATCGCATTTACACAAGCACCGGGCCTAATTGGAAGTTTATTAGTAGGAACTCAATTTGCTAAATCATTATCATTGGCATTAAACAAACCATTGATAGCTGTACATCACATGCAAGCACATGTGTTAGCAAATTTGATTGATGAAAATAATAAACCTGATTTCCCATTTTTATGTTTAACAGTAAGTGGCGGACATACGCAAATTGTTTTAGCTAACTCTCCACTCGATTTAAAAGTTATTGGTGAAACTATTGATGATGCTGCAGGAGAAGCATTTGATAAAACTGCAAAATTATTGGGATTACCTTATCCTGGCGGACCATTAATTGATAAATACGCACAGCAAGGTGATGCTCATAAATTTAAATTTGCTGAACCCCAAATTGCAGAATTAAATTTTTCTTTCAGCGGTTTAAAGACTTCTGTTTTATATTTTTTGCAAAAACAAGATTCAAGTTTTATAAAAAATAATTTGAATGATCTTTGTGCTTCTATTCAACATACAATCATTTCAATCTTATTTAAAAAATTACAAAAAGCTATTACTCAAACAGGAATAAACAATGTTTGTATTGCCGGTGGTGTAAGCGCTAACAGCCGATTAAGAAAAACATTTTTAGAAAAAGCAAATGAATTGGGATGGAAAACATTTATTCCCAAATTTGAATATTGTACAGATAATGCGGCAATGATCGCTATTACAGCTTACTACAAATATTTGGCAAATGACTTTGTTGAATTAGATATAAGTCCAACTGCAAGAGCTGAATGGTAATTTTTCTTTTCAAGGCAATAGTTTTATGTTATAACTTTATATTTTAAAGATTGATTTATTTTTTCAATCTACAATTATGAAAGATACATTCTTTGCAACAGCAGAAAGGGCATCAGAGGAAAAAATAAAATCCGAGTTTGATGATTTACATGCAGTTGATTATTTAAAAACAGTTATCAATGCTTTGCCTGAAGTTGTGGCAATTCTAAATGAAGAAAGACAAATTATTTTTGGCAATGACGCGTTATTAAAATTTTTAGGAATTGTTGATGAGAAAGAATTATTGGGCTTGCGACCAGGAGAAGCTATTAAATGTATTAATTCCGGCTTAATCGATGGCGGGTGTGGTACTTCAAAAAAATGCAGGTATTGTGGTGCTATCAGTGCAATATTAGAAAGTCAACATTCTATGAAAAAAGTTACTAAAGAATGTCGCATTACCACAAAGAACGATGATAAATTTGATTTTTTAGATTTAAGAATAACTTCTACACCTTTTAAATTTCAGAATAATCATTATTCTATTCTTTCAATTGATGACATAACAGATATTAAGCGACGCAATTTATTGGAACGTGTTTTTTTTCATGATGTAATTAATATTGCAGGTGGCTTAAAAGGTGTTACAGAATTTTTAATTGATGCGCCTAATAAGTTTAGAACAAAAGAAACTTTCAACCTCATTAATAAAATGAGTAAAGAGTTATTGGAAGAAATTATGTCGCAACGTGCTTTGACTTTTGCAGAAAGCGGAGAATTGCATTTAGAGTTTAAAAAAATTTCTACAATTAGTGTTTTAAAAGAAACAGTTTCTTATTTATTACATCATTCGATTTCTAAATCAAAAAATATTTTAATTGATAAGGATGCCATTGACACAAAAATTTCCACTGATGCTGTTTTACTTAAACGTGTATTAATAAATATGTTGAAAAATGCTTTAGAAGCAAGTGATGATGGTGCAGATGTAATAATGAATTGTAAAAGCGATGGCAATTTTATAATCTTCACAGTTCGCAATCATAGATTTATGCCTCTTGAAGTTCAAAAGCAAATTTTTCAACGTTCATTCTCTACTAAAAGTGAAAGTCGTGGATTAGGAACTTACTCAATTAAACTTTTAACTGAAAGTTATTTGAATGGCACTACAGGTTTCAATTCAACGCCTGAAAATGGCACTGAATTTTTTGTAAGAATTCCTAAAAAATAATTTTTATTTCTTTGCTTCAAACAAAGTCCATGGATATGATTTCATATCCTTTAAATATTTTTCCTGCCATTGATATTCCGGATGCGCTTTATAAAATTTTTCACCAATAAAATCTTGTCCACACGGATGTCCCATGTGTGCCCAAAATTTCATATCCTTTGCTAAATCAGCAGTAGTAACTTTTCCTTGAACTGCACCCATTGGATAATATGGAGCCAAATCCCATTCTGCACAACCTTTTTTATCTTCATCAATATGTCCGCAAATTACACAACGATTATTTTCATTTTCATTTTGTAATACATCAAAATGATCTCCTTCTAAAGTTTTTCCTGTTTCATCATTTAATTTTCCTTTCAAATCAATGATTAATTTTTCCATTCGTACTTTTCTTGCATTCGGGCTGGAAGTTTTATCATTCACATTAAAAGTTGTTTCATTTTTAATTAATTTTTCATTACTCGGAAAATTAGAACCAATCATTGCTGTGTCTTTGCTTCTCCATACTTTATAATATTGCAAACCCAATTCTAATTTTGCAACTTCATTTGTTTTTGTATCGCCAATTAACCAATCATTTGCGTACCCTCCATTATCTCCGGTAATAAAAATTTTAATGGCATCATCAATACTGTTTGAATATTGCGCTACTTTTCTTGCACGTTGAAATTCAGGAATACCGCTGGTATCAAATCCTTTGAATTGCGTAATAGTTGTTTCAGTAATTAAAATTCCATTGGCAGTAATTACAAAATCATCGCCGCTATGAATAAATCCAGGCATACAATCCATCATTAAATGATTTCCTTTTTCAGGAACAATATCTGCAATTACATTCCAATGTTGTCCATAAATATATTCGGTCCAGTTATTATGACCAATCACAATTTTTCCATCTTTGGTATAACTTCCGGTTGCAATAAATGCACTGCAATTACCGGGTGCTTTATTATTTCCGCTTCCTGCTTTTTCTTTATCCATTAATTGTGGAACATAATAAAAAGCTAATTCTTCTAAAGCATTGTAAGCAGTAATATCAATGTTATCATACTTCAAACCCTTTGCCTGCAAGCCTTCAGCAATACTATTAATTTCATCTTTATATTCTTTGTCTAATTTATTCCATAAAAAATTAGTTGCACAATTGCGATAAAAATTCCAATCTTTTTTTGTTTCATGTTCTAAATAATAGCTAACAGATTGAATAGCTGTATCAATTTCTGTTGACAATAAATATCCATGTTGATATCCGATATCAGAAGGTGAACCTTCTAAATGAACATATACCCAACCATTTTTATTTTCTTTTGATGCTTTTGCCAAACGATTCACTTCTTGTTTAGTTTGGCATGAAGTGATTGTAAATATGATGATGG
>CAILAF010000074.1 GCA_903832075.1 uncultured Chitinophagaceae bacterium | reverse complement strand
CTACATTGTATTTTAATAATGGTACATTAAATAAGCAAGTAAACTTTAAAGGAGAAACTTATCAAACACCTGCTAATGCTGCACCAGCCAATGGTACCATCGAAAAAATAAAGTCTAATAATAATTAACAGAAAGAATAAACAATGAAAAAAATATTATTCATCGCATGCTTGTTTTGTACGGCTAATCTTTTTGCACAGAACACATTTCAATTTACATCTGTTAAACATAATTTTGGAAAAATTAAACAAGGAACGCCGGTTAGTTTTACTTTTTCTTTTAAAAACATCAGCAATAAACCATTAATTGTTGAAGTAGCAACTGCAGAATGCGGATGTACAACTCCTGATTATCCGAAAGAACCTATTGCAAAAGGAAAAGATGGAAAAATTAAAGTAACATTTAATGCTGAAACTTCCGGAACATTCAGTAAAAAAGTAACCGTAAAGTTTGCTGATGCGGATAATCCGGTTACACTGACTATTGAAGGCGAAGTGTTAGAAAAAAAATAAACTCATCAATATCATAAACATTAAAACCGCTTAACACATTAAGCGGTTTTGTTTTTGTGAAAGATAAGTTCTACAATTATCTTTGTTACATGTTACAAATAAGTGAACGCGGAAAATTAATGCCCGCATCTCCCATAAGAAAATTGGTTCCTTTCGCGGAAGCAGCCAAAAAAAGAAATATAAAAGTATATCATCTTAATATCGGTCAACCGGATATTGAAACTCCAAAAATGGTGTTGGATGCTGTTCGTCACAGCGAATTTAAAGTACTGGAATACAGTCACAGTGCGGGAAATGAAAGCTATCGAAAAAAATTAGTTGATTATTATAAATCAGTTGGTATCGATGTAAATCAAAATCAAATCATCATTACAACCGGTGGTAGTGAAGCTATATTATTTGGGTTTATGGCATGTATGGATGAAGGTGATGAAGTAATTATTCCAGAACCTTTTTATGCAAACTATAATGGCTTTGCAGTTGAAGCCGGCGTAAAAGTTGTTCCAGTTACATCGAATATTGAAAATGGTTTTGCATTACCAAGTATTAGTGAATTTGAAAAAAAGATCACTTCAAAAACAAAAGCAATTGTTATTTGCAATCCTAACAATCCTACAGGATATTTATATACCGATGAAGAAATGCAAGCTTTAAAGCAAATCATTTTGAAATACAATTTATATTTATTTGCCGATGAAGCTTACCGTGAATTTTGTTATGAAGGAAAACAAATCAGTGCAATGCACTTATCAGGCGTTGATGATAATGTAGTATTGATGGATACAATTAGTAAACGTTACAGTGCATGCGGTGGAAGGATTGGTGCATTTGTTACAAAGAATCAATCATTACTTGATGCAACAATGAAATTTGCACAAGCAAGATTAAGTCCACCATCATTTGCACAAATTGCCGGCGAAGCGGCTATTGATCTTCCATCAGATTATTTTGATACAACTAAAAAAGAATACAAAGCACGTAGAGATTTAATTGTAAAAAGATTGAATGATATGGAAGGTGTGTTTTGTCCAAATCCTGGCGGTGCATTTTATGCAATGGCAAAATTGCCTATTGATGATAGCGATATTTTTTGTCAATGGTTATTAGAAAGTTTTAATTACGAACAACAAACTGTTATGTTAGCTCCTGCAACAGGATTTTATGGAACACCGGGTTTAGGAAAAAAGGAAGTGCGTTTAGCATATGTGTTAAATTTAGATTCCATCAATGTTGCAATGGATTGTTTAGATGTAGCATTAAAACAATATCCCGGAAGAATTAAATAAAAATATGCCCTGATTCTTTTATTTTAATCCGTGAATTCATTATACTTTTTTTTATTAGTCAACGTTTTAACATTGGAATATTTGATGCGAAAATATCGCTTGCTTTCAGATTTCAATAATAGATGAATACCCCCATTCAAAGATTTTCAATTATTTTATTTTCTTTTTGTGCATCCATACTACATGCGCAAAGTTACCATGCAATAAATGGTTCACCTTTTGCAGGATCAACAAGCATGTACACTAATCCGGCTAGTACAATTAATTCTGTTTACAAATGGGATATTACTTTATTTTCAACGCAACTTACTATCAGCAATTCTTCTTTTATAATTAACAAAGCTTCTTTACTACATTTTGATAGTGCCAATGCACAAATTACCAATGGCAATGGCAATCGTTATTTTCAAGCAGCATTCGATATCAATTTATTGAACCTTCAATTTAAGTTGGATAAGAAATCTGCTTTAGGTTTTGGATTGAGAGGAAGAACCTATAATTGTTTAAGATCATCACCAATTATTTATAACGAAAGTATAATTACACTGCATGATTTTTTACACGCAAATAATACTACACCTTATTTTGAAGGATATGCAACACATGCCGGATGGGTTGAAGCTAATTTTAATTATTCAAGATTATTAATAGATAATGATCATGAAAAATTATCAGGAGGTATAACTATTGGTTTGCAAAAAAGTATATCAGGTGCTTATGGAAATATTGAACGTATCAGTTATTCTGAACAGTTAAATAATGCAACCAATCAAAATGAATATTCACTTACCGGTGGTTCTATCACTTCATCTTATTCTTCCAATTATGATTTGATTAATAATGCCAATTCAATAACACCAAGCGTAATTAAATCTTTTCTTAACGATTCCAAAAGCAGTGTAAATCTGAATGTAGGAATGGAGTATTTAATAAAAAATCTTTATACAGATCCAAATTCATTAAACAATTCTAATTACGATTGGAAATTTGGTTTCAGTATTATGGATATTGGAAAAAATAGTTTCAATCCGGCAAATGGATCTTTTACAGCAAGTAATCCTTATTCAAATATTACTGATAGTATATTAATTCAACAACTATCTAATGCAGGTTCACTAAGATTGGTAAGAGATACATTAGCAAAATCTTTTAAAGTAATTGATTCTTTAAAATCATCATTCACAATTTCTAATCCTACAAGAATTATTTTTTCGGTTGATAAAAATTGGGGAAATCATTTTTATTTGAATGCAGAATTATCAGTGAATTTATTTTCTTCGCAACAACAAGAGAAATTAAGAACAACAGAAATTAATTTACTTACCATTACGCCAAGATGGGAACAAAAAAAATTAGGTATTTATATGCCCATGCAATACAATTCAAATGGACAATTATGGATTGGTGGCGCCGCAAAATTAGGGCCCTTGCTAATTGGCGTTCACAACCTTGATTTTATTAAATGGTTTAAAACAGGTTCACAAACATTAAATGGTGGTTTTTATTTAATATTAAACATTCATCCATTTGGTTCAAAAATAAAAGAAAGAGATTGTCCGCAACCATAAAGTTTTAAGGATGTCTTGGAGGCGGACCATCATGTGGAGGTGGTGGGGCATCAAAGTTTTTATCATTAGGTGGCGGTGGTCCATCATGCTCAATATTATCAGGAGGATTAGGGCGCTTATCTGGCGGGCCCTGTGGCGCTTGCATCCGCAATGCTTCTTTAATTATTTCATTAAACTTTTTCTTCTGTTCATCATTACAAATTGCTTTTACTTTTTGAAAATGCCGAAAAGTAATTATATCAATTTGTTCCTGTTTATTTGCTGCATTTGCTGCTGTAATTTGCAATTCATTTTCATTGACAGAATCTTTATTCAATAGATCGAAAAAAGCATCTTTTGCTTTGCGTGTATCTTCTCTTAACTGTTCAACTGTATTATGATGTTCTTCCTTTAATTGATTAAATATTTTTTGTTGACTACTGTCAAGTTGCAATTCTTTTATTAAAAATTGTGCAGTATTGCCAACATTATTTTTTTGCTCTGGTTGTTGTTTATTCAACCAAAATATAACCATTGAGATCATATTTGCAATGAGCAATATGATTACAACGGTACTTAATATTTTGCTCTTAGTTATTATGTTCATAACAATATTAATAATTAGTGGAAGTTGTATTTAATTGATATTCGCTTGCAAACCCTTGCAGGGATGAGCTTTCAGAAAAACTGTTTGTTTTTTTTGTGTTAATTTTTTGTGTTAACAATACGGTGTTTATTAAAAGCATTACTGTTAGTAAAGCAATTACTAAAACAGGTTTACGAACTGGCAACCAAACATTTTCAAGTTGTCTTTCCTTTTTTAACCTCGCTATTAATCTTGTTTGAAAAAATGGCGGCATTTCAGCACGTTGCATATTATCAAAACTATTAAGCGTTGCATCAATCTTATCGTGTATATCTTTTTCCATATAATTTTATTTATCTGAATAATAATTTCTTAAAATATTTCTTAAGTTTTCTTTCGCTCTGTGCATTAATCCTTCTACCCCTTTTATACTTGTTCTTAAAATATCACTTACTTCTGCATAACTCATTCCTTCAGCTTTAATCAATACAAATGCCATTCGTTGATTTTCGGGTAATTGTTTTAATGCTTTAAATAATATGGCAGCACTTTCTTTATTATCCAAATCAATTCCCGGATGATGAAAATTTGTAATCGTTTCTTCTTTGGTACTAATTCCAATTATATTCTTTAAAACACTAATTCTTTTTTTTGTTTTCATTTTTCTTTCATAATCCAATGCTTTTGTTAAAGCAATTCTATAAATCCATGTAGATAATTTCGCATCTCCCCTAAAATCATTTATACTTTGATATACTTGCACAAATACTTCCTGCGAAACATCTTCAGCATCTTGAAATTGCTGAACAATACTGAGTACAGTATTAAAAACCATGTGCTGATAGGCTTCTACCAATTTTGTAAAAGCTGCGCTATTGCCTTGTTTCAGCGAATGGACGAATTCAATATCGTTCAAAAAAATGGGATTTAATAATTAGACGATGTAAGCTAAAAAAACCTTTGCGGTAATAAGAAAAAAAAAGAGATTATCAACAAAATAATTTTATCGAAAGTTATTGAGACAATATTGTACAAAATAAAAATCATTTATTCAATCCTTGAAATGCATTAACAAGATTAAATAAATGATAAGAAAAAAAATGAGCTAAGTCTCTAAGCCTTCCCCATCTTTTTTATTTTATTCAACAGCAAAAGAAGATAAACCACTACACCCCAAACAAGTACAATGATTGAATAAGCCATTATCTCAAACCACAAAGGAGATTGACCTCTTCTGGCAAATAATGATCTTCTAAAGAAATTAGTTTCGTAATTAAACTTAGCACCCCAAGGAACTGATTTTTCAACTGATAAATTACCATATTGATCATTGTCTTCAACTTTTGCAACTAAAATCAAGTTACTATTAACATCACCAGGAAGCGTATCTCTTTTGAACTCTGCACTAATGGCTCCTGTAGAGTCTGTTGTATATGTTTGCGTTTCACTAACATTCAAATCTCCATCCATTCTTTTTATTGCAACTTTTAATTCAACTCCTTTTACGGGAATCCAAGCAGTATCTTTTAATGCTACAACTTTTACTTTAATTGTTTTGTTTTCAGCAGTATCAATTTGAAGTTTAGCTTTAGTGATATCTGCATTAGCTTTGGTTTCATCAAAATTTTTATTTGCAGTTGAAACAATTACAAAACTTTGTTTAGCTGATTTGTTCCAAATATCTTTTGCTGATGGCGGCATAAGTAATATAGCTTCACCTTTATCATTTGTCACAGCTTTTCCTAATAAATTTCCAGAAGAATCTTTATTGATATAAAAGCTTATAGTTACATCTTTTACCAATTGAAATTTTCCATCAACTTTTGTTTTCGCAGTTGCTTTTAAATAAGAGTAACTGTTATTATTATTAAAATAACCGAGATTAAGAAGTAAATCACTTTTTGCTTCTTGAGAAAAAACATTTACACCGATACATAAAAATGCAAAGATGAAAACGGTAGCTATCAGTTTATAATTATGCTTTTTCATTTAGTTCAGTTTCGTGAATTGTCTCTTGAATTGGAATAATAGGAAATATTCTTGCAAAAAAAGTAATAATTAAAAGTGCACCTGCTAATGAACCTCCTGCAATTGCCCATTCTTCCCATGTTGGAAAATAATGACGGAAATTATCGGGCACATCTTGCATTGGTAAAAAAGGATGTAATAAAGTTGGCGTAACAATTAAATATCTTTTAAACCATGCACCAATAACAACTAATGATCCAGCAATAAAAACAGGAAATGGTCTTCTCCCTTTTTTAAATATGAGAATTAAAATGGGAAGAATCATGGATGTTGTAATGGCAAACCAAAAGATAGGTGCAAATTCACCGGTAAATAAACCAACTAAATGTTCTTCTTCAGGTTTTTTCATTTTATAAGCAGGAATCAAAAACTCGTTTACATTAAAATATAAATACAATAAAGCAAGCATCACCAGCACTTTACCCATTCTATCAAAATGGTCATTAGTAATATATTTTTTTAAATGATATTGAGTACGGAATATATACATTGCAACAACCACACCACCGGCACCAACTAAAAATGCACCCGAAATAAAATACGCACCAAAGTTGGTACTATCCCAACCGGGGCGATAAGTAGTTGCAAACAACCATGAAGTAACAGTGTGAATAGCAAATGCAACTGGAATAATTGTTATAGATAAAATATTAACAGCTCTTGTATTTAAAACTTTTTGTGCACGAGTGTTTTTCCAAAATGATCCTAAGAAAAAATATAATTTATATAAATGTTTATTCGTTTTTTCTTTAAAACGTAACATGATTTCAAGATCGGGCAATAATGGAAAATACAAAAGCAATAAACTAATAAAAAAATAAGTTGTAATAACAATTACATCCCAAATAATTGGTGATTGAAGTCGACCATGTAATAATAAATTATAAAATCTTTCCGGTCTTCCCATATCCACTACAATAATGATAGATGCAAAAGTGATTGCTGATAACGCAATGAATTCTGCAATACGAGTAAGTGGTCTACTCCAAACTACATTGGTTAATCGAAGGACTGCTGTAATTAAAGACCCTACTAAACTGATGGCAACAAAAAAAACAAAGTTTGAAATATATATACCCCATGAAGCATAATCACGCATCGAAGTAACTACTAACCCTTTTGACAATTGCCTGATATATGCTATTAAACCAATAACACAAAAAAACAATAAAACTCCTACCCAAATTTTTCCGTTTTTACCAAATTTTCGAGGTAATAAATCTTCAATTATTTTTTGGTTTGTTGAATTTTCCACGTATTATGATTTAAGATTAACTTTTTTTAGTTCCTTGAGGATCTTTATTTTCAAAAGGGAAATTTCTATTCACAGGAGGTAAATAATAAACACTTGGTTTTGTTCCCAAATCATCCATTAATCTATAACCGGCTTTATCTTTTACCAAATCACTGAATCGAAATGTTTCTGATCCATTAGTAACAGTATCTTCATTCATATCACCAAATGCAAAAACTCCATTAGGACAAGCTGCAACACAATGTGGCAATTCTCCTTTACGACTCATATCAGGACAAAAATCACATTTACCAACTGTTCCTTTTTTCTGAGGAAGACTGCTTTCACATGAATAAGGTTGTGCTGCTAATTCATCTGAAACTGTATCTGGCTTTTCCCAATTAAATACACGAGTTGAATAAGGACATGCTGCCATGCAAAAACGGCAACCAATACAACGATCACTATCAATCAATACAATTCCATCTTCTCTTTTAAATGTTGCATCTACAGGACAAACTTTTACACAAGGAGGTTCATCACAATGCATACAAATAGTAGGCTGCCAATAAGGTGCTGTATGATCAGCATCTTGCATAGGATATACTTTCACCCAATTTTGTCCGCTATGAACATGATGCATGTGATTACATGCAGATTGACACTTTTTTAAACTTTTGCAACGAGATAAATCAATAACCATTACAAATTTCTTTCCGGGAATTCCAACTCTTGCTTCTGCATTTGTAATAGTTGGTAATTGAGGAACGGGTTTTAAAAATGCTTTATCAACTTCTATTATTTCTCCATCAACTGATAATAATTTTACCTTTTCGCCGGAAGGTTTTATTTCAGCAGGGGCATCGGCAGTAAAAGGGTCTTTTGGGGAACATCCTATTGCTGTCATACCTGTTAAAAGACCAGTTAATAAAAAGTCTCTTCGAGATGTATTTGTTTGTTCCATCAGTTGATGATTAAATTAAGTAGATAGAAAAAATCAGTAACCAATTATCTTTTTATCCAAGATTGCAAATCTTTATCAGTAGCTATCTTTTTGTTTGATGCCAATAAGTTTGCATCAACTTCCACCAATCGCCCATCTTCAGTTAACATTTTTACTGTTTTATTCTCATGGGGATTACAAGCAATGATTTGCTTCTTTTTCTTAAAAAAACTTAAACCACTTACTAATGTGACAATAGATAAAATCCCCAAGCCGGAAATTAATTTTCGCCTTTCAGATCCTTGAGATGAATTTATTTTTTGTTCTTTCATAAGTAAGTGGTTGATAAGTTGATTAGAAATGTAATAGTTGAAAAAATTATTTCTTTAATGTTCTTACGAAGTTTACTAAATTCCAAATCTCTTCTGCTTCTGGAATTTTCTTTTTGAAACTTGGCATATCATCACGACCTTCTGATATTTTGTAATATAAAGAACCATCTGTTTGAGATTGAAAAGCTGCTTTTGAAAAATCACTTGGTTGTGTTTTTAATTGCGCTGCTTTATTACCATCTCCCAAACCTGTTTTACCATGACATGATGCGCAATGCTCGCTCCACAAAGACTTTCCGGCTGAAACTGATGCAGCACTTGTTTTAACTGGGTTTGCTGTTTTTACATTTTTTTCAGGCACTACCCATGGTTTAGGTTGATCCATTTTGAATGCAGAGGCAATAACGATAAATACTATTACGGCCAATGGTGTTAAGAACTTTGATTTCATACTGTTTGTTTTTGTTTATGTAAAATTGATAAAAATATTAAAAATTCCACAATCTGCTAATATTAAATCCAATTAAAAATTGTCCTTTGGTATAATCATTCTGATTAAACAGTAAATTATTCTGTGGTAAAACAAATCCATAGTTACCTGCAAAAATTTGAAAATCATGACCACTTGATTTGAATTCAAATCCAAAACTAATATTTGGATGTGGATTGTTTGCCGGATTTTGTGTTAATGGTTGATCATAATTTACTATGATAGCAGTTTTAGGAGCAATTTTGTATCTACCTGAAAAAGAGATTGCAAAATTGTCACTTTGCCAAATAGGCATTACTTTACCGGATGCATCAGTATAGCCTTGCAAATTATTAAAGTGTGCAACACTTGCACCAACTTGAACTGAAAAATTTTCAGTAACTTTTCTGGCAACCATAATTTGATTAAAGAAACTAAAACGATCTGAAGTTTTTACAAATAATGTTGTTGCATCTTTAATTCTTGTATCCATTAATGCATTTCCAAAATATGTAACACTTACTGGTATTTTATTATCTTTTGTTTGTTTTAGTAATGCAAATTTTATATTCCCGTCTACTTGCATTCTATCATTAGTCGCACCAAATCCAATTTGCAAATCTTTAATTGGTGTATAACTAAATCCAAGTCTCATTTTTGCACTACCAAAAATTCCAAACAAATCAGTGAATTGATGATCCATTGTTCCAAACCTATGTTGAATATCGAATTCAAATGTTCCTTTAATAGATACCATTACGGTTTGGTTATCTATTAAATAGTTTCCTTCAAAAGTATTTTTTACAAAGGATTTCTTTTTTACTACAGGAGCTGGAGCAGTAGAATCCTGTGCCATCAAATTACTTATTCCAATGCAAAGAACAATTAATAAGATTGCTCTTGCAAGAATGAAATTTGATGATGAATAAATATTGTTCTTTTTCATGAGTTATTTTTTTAGTTGTTATTGGCACCTTGTTTAATCCATGCTAACATCAATGCGTTTATATTGGAAGGATTATTAGTTGCACCCATCGGCATTGTAGCAGATTCTTTACCGGTTAGCCATAAATAAACTAAGCTTGTTGATGGCGAACTTGTACTAACATAATTTCCAGTTTTTAAAGAATTATATGCTAACGTACTGGATAAATTAGGTGCAACAGATCCACTATGACATCCACTAATTGCACAATTTTTGGTTAAAAGAGGTACAATATCTTTTGAAAAACTTACTGTACCGGTTACGGCTGGTGAGTTATCCAAAAGTACGGATGTTGTTTTAGTACAGCCCACCAATGTTAACATAAATGCTGTAGCCAATATTAATCCTATTATTATGAGTTTCTTTGACATGATCTTTGTTTTTAAATTATTAAAAGAACATCAAAGGATTATTTCTTAAATGTCAATGTCAAATTTGGATTTATTCCATGTTGGTTATTTGATTTATTCCAATATGCTACTCCAAATGGTTGATCTTGTAAACCTGAAAAATCAATATCTTGTTTCAATACATCTGAAGTTTTTAATGCACGTTTGTATTCAATAATCCAACCTGTACCTGTATAAGTAGTAGCACAAATAATATCAGCTCTACCACCTGTTATTGGGATATTGATATAAGCAGGAACACTATACATTGCGGTAGGACCAGTTATAGGATCACCTGTTCTTTGATAATTAGTTCCAACTGTTGGATCTAAAGTTGTACCATCAGTAAAAGTTAAAACACCAGTTGATGCAACTGCTTTTACTTTTTTAGCTTTCCCGCTGCTTGCTGTATCTGCAGGTAAAATGAAATTAGCTGCTGCATTAGGAATTACCCAAATAGGAACTGCAACTGATGCACCTGTACCATCTAATTTTAAATTTTGGCTGTTACTTACTTCTCCCATTGCTGGCATTTGTCCTGCAGCAGGAGTTCCAAGTGTTGATGAATAGGCAGTATAATGAGGTGCATAAGGCCAATAATATGTTTTTGCTGTATCAATTATAACTCCATCTATATGCCTTCCGTTTGCACTACCACCAGTTAGGTTTGTAACTGCCGCGCCACCTGCATAATCTTGATAATTGTCATCCATAATATTCATACTTGGGTCTGAAGAAATATAACCCAATTTACCCCACCACATATCAATTTTTTCAAATTGACCATTAGTATAGTGATTGCCATTATTAGAATTAGAATTCATTACCGGACTAGCGGCCATTGGTTGTGTTTTAGGATTTGGAGTGTAATCTAAATATGGAGTAAACACATGGCAACTAGCATAACAAGTTTGTGTTACAAACTTAGGACATGAATTATTAATATTCCAAAGCATGGCAAATTTATCTTCACCAAAACCATCTCTAACTAAATTACCATTTACATCTAATGTTTTACTTGATGGTTCTTTTTGCCAACCGGTTGCACCTGCTACATTCATTGCAGGATTAAAATACCATGGAGAAACATTTACACTTTTTGTAGCATCAGTTACTTCTAATAAAAAATAAATATTAGTAGCATCATACATTGAACGCAATTTCGCAGGATATTGTTCCCCATTATATCCTGTAAATAAACCATTACCCGGATCAGGTACAGTTGGTATAAAACTAATTGCAGTAGCATTTGCCCAAACTGCATCAATTGTTCCATCAATTGTTGGTGCAACAGTTGTTTTTACAGATACTAATGTTGTTGATGGAGTAGCGCCTGCATCAGGAATAACTACCTGATCACTTTTAGTACAGCTGGCTGCATAAACAATTACGCAGATTAAAGTTGAGAGTGTCCAGAACTTTGAGCTTTTAAGAAGTTTCATAAACTTTATATTGTGGTTAAAGAAAAAAATTTTGAATTCGGGTGCAAGTTAAAATCATACATATTTTTATAACTGACCGCAATCAATCGTTAGTATGATATGCATCATACTGCAACAATGATATTTATCATTTAATTATAAAACGAAATACTTCTTTAAATCAAATAACAAAAATTTCGAAATCGTATTTAAATGAAAACATTTAGTATAATAAAAAAAATAAAAGAATAAAACGAACAGTTATTACTTAAAAGAAAAAAGATTATAGTTTATAATGCAATCATCGTACCAGCTTTTTTTGTAACAAAAAACTTATATAAACTAACCTTTTCGCAGAGATTGTATTGCATTTTGTTTCCTAATTTTATTTTGTCGTTAAAATAATAAAATTGTCAACTTCACAATTAATTAATCTTCGCTTAACATATCCATAATATTATATTGTGAATTTTGGAAAACACAATCTATGGAAAAGCGCTCTGTTGAAGTGGTCGTGATGAGTGATTTGCATCTAGGTACTTATGGTTGTCATGCTACAGAAATTGTCAACTATCTTAAAAGTATCTCTCCTCAAATTTTAGTATTGAATGGTGATGTTATTGATGGATGGCAATTCAGTAAAAGGTATTTTCCGGTAAGTCACATGCAAGTAATTAAAGAAATCATGAGTTTGTTAAGCAAAGGAACTCGTGTAATTTATATTACAGGTAATCATGATGAAATGATGCGTCGTTACAGCGATATTCAAATTGGTAATTTTCAATTGACAGATAAAGTAGTAATGGAAATTAATGGTAAAATGACTTGGATATTTCATGGCGATGTATTCGATGCAACTACAAAAGGCAGCGCAAAGTTATTGGCTAAGCTTGGCGGACATGGTTACGACTTATTGATTTTATTAAACCGTTTTATTAATACTTGTTTAAAAATATTTGGAAAAGAAAAAATGAGTTTAAGTAAAAAAGTTAAGAATAGTGTTAAGCAAGCCGTTTCATGGATTGGCAATTTTGAACAAACGGCTGCTGAATTAGCTATCGCAAAAAAATATGATTATGTGATTTGCGGTCATATTCATCAACCACAAAAAAGAATAGTAGAAACTAAAGATGGAAAAGTAACTTATATGAATAGTGGCGATTGGATAGAGAATCTATCTTCATTAGAATATAATAACAATGAATGGAAAATTTATCAGTATGATGAAAAAGAGTTTATTAAACCTACTCCGCAAGCAATTGCCATACAAAAAAAGCGACCACTATTAAATGTGCAAACAGATGAAGTATCCTTTTTTCTTAACTCATTAGCAATGCAATCATGAAAATCTTTTACGCCATACAAGCTACTGGCAACGGGCACATTGCAAGAGCAATGGAGCTAATGCCTTATTTGCAACAATACGGAACTGTAGATATTTTTTTAAGTGGCAGTAACAGTAACTTAAATTTTTCTTTACCTATTAAATACAGAAGCAAAGGTGTTAGTTTATTCTATGGTAATCGCGGTGGATTAGATTATTTAAAAATGATGAAAGAATTTTCGCCCATCAGAATTTACAAAGAAGCAAAAGATTTACCTGTTGAAAAATATGATATTGTTATCAACGATTTTGAATGTATCACTTCATTGGCTTGTAAACTAAAAAACATTTCATCAATAAACTTTGGTCATCAGGCAAGTTTTATCAGCGATAAAACACCACGTCCAAATAAAAAAGATATTGCAGGAGAAATTATTTTAAAAAAATATGCAACAGCAAAAAAATATATCGGACTTCATTTTGAAAAGTACGATGATTTTATTTTTTCGCCTATTATTAAAGATCAAATACTAAAAGCAGAATCTAAAAATGATGGTCATATAACAGTTTATCTTTCTCATTACAGCGATGAAGTAATTGCACAACATTTAAAAAACATTAAAGATATTTCGTTTGAAGTATTCAGTAAAAAAGTAAAACAAAAAATTGTTGATGGTAATGTTTCATTCATTCCGATAGATGGAAAATTATTTAACGAAAGTATGATTAACTCTTACGGAATCATTACAGGTGCCGGATTTGAAACACCTGCAGAAGCATTATATCTCGGAAAAAAATTAATGTGCTTACCAATTAAAGGACAATATGAACAATTATGCAATGCCGAAGCACTAAAAAATTTCAATGTTCCCATCATTCAAACAATTAATGAAAATTTTTCTTTGGAAATTTCCAATTGGATAAATAGTAATATGCCAAAAAGATTGGCAATTGCTGAGTCAACTGAAAACATCGTTTCAAAAGTTATCAAAACCGCATTATCTGTTGAGGATAATATTAACTTGCAGCAACAATATCAATTTATTCATCCATCATTCAATTATTAATAATTGATAAATAATTATCAGGAAATTTCATCCAAAAATTTTGGCAACGATTTTCTTTGGGGAGTTGCTATGGCTGCTGCACAAAATGAAGGCGCGTATAATATTGATGGCAGAGGATTATCTATTTGGGATGTATTTTCAAAACGTAATGGTAAAATAAAAAGTGGCGCAAAGCCATTTGAATCATGCGATTTTTATCATCGCTATAAAGATGATTTATTATTGGTAAAAGCATTGGGGTTTAAAGTCTTTCGTTTTTCAATTTCATGGAGTAGAATATTACCTGAAGGAATTGGCAAAGTAAATAAAGAAGGCATTGCATTTTATCATGCATTAATTGATGAATGCTTAAAATTGGAATTGATTCCGTTTGTTACATTATATCATTGGGATTTGCCTTATGCATTAGAAAAAGAAGGTGGATGGACTTCTCACTTTTTATTAAAATGGTTTAACCGTTTTGTAACTGTTTGTGCAGAAGAGTTTGGTGATAAAGTAAAAAATTGGATCATCTTAAATGAACCCATGGGATTTACTTCTTTGGGTTATGCATTAGGCAAACATGCACCGGGCAAAACTGGATTGAATAATTTTTTTCCGGCAGTACACAATGCAGCAATGGCACAGGCTGAAGGTGGAAGAATTGTAAGAAGTATTGTAAATAAATCTTACATCGGAACTTCCATTTCTTGCAGTGAAGTAATTCCTTTTTCAACGAATAAAAAAGATATAGATGCTGCTAACAGAATGGATATTCTATTAAATCGTTTGTTTATTGAGCCTTCACTCGGATTGGGTTATCCTGATGATAATTTTTTGTTGATGGAAAAATTGCATCTGTTTAATAAAGCATGGAAATATACAGAACGCATGTATTTTGACTTTGATTTTATTGGATTGCAAAATTATTTTCCAATCACAGTTAAACATAATCCTGTTATACCAATTATTCAAGCATCCGAAGTAAAAGCCTCAACAAGAAAAGTTCCGCATACAGCAATGGGTTGGGAAATTAATGCAGATAGTTTTTACAGAATGATTAAACGATTTGCATCATATAAAGACGTAAAAGAAATTATTGTTACAGAGAATGGCGCTTTCTTTAAAGATAAAATAACGAATGGTGTTGTGAATGATGAACAGCGAATTGATTATTTTAAAAAATATATGACTGCTTTATTAAAAGCAAAGAAAGAAGGAATTGCAGTGAATGGATATTTTGCATGGACATTGACAGATAATTTTGAATGGTCAGAAGGATTTAATGCAAGATTTGGATTAGTGTATGTTGATTTTGAAACGCAATTAAGAACAGTTAAACAATCAGGTCATTGGTTTAGAGAATTTCTCCTTTCAAATAAAAAAAATATTTGACTATACTTTATTTTTCTTTCAATAACAGTTATTCAATAATATGCTCCATTCAATTAAGTTCATTTATATTTCTCTGTAATTCAATATATATTTTTTGTAGTCATGAGGTTATATAAATGTTCAACATCTTCTTTCTTACACAATCCTGTGCCTTCATTAATAGTTGCTGCGGTACCACATGCAATCCCATAAATCAAAGCATCATTCAAATTAAGTTTTTTTGATAGTGCAAAAACTATTCCTGCAACCATACTATCGCCTGCTCCAATAGTGCTCTTTACATTTACTTTTGGAGGAACTGCTTTAATGACCTCATCTTTTGTAACCAATAGTGCACCATCACTTCCAAGTGACACGATTAATATTTTACAATTAATATTTTGAATTATTTTT
>CAILAF010000073.1 GCA_903832075.1 uncultured Chitinophagaceae bacterium | reverse complement strand
TTGGCTGCTAAACAATATATGCTTTGAGAATGCAAAGGTAAAATAATTAAGGATATAAATGTCCTTTATTATAAAAGCCAATGATGGCTTGGCAGGATCCTAAAAAATTGCATCAAAATGATTTGTTAATTCACAAATAATTTCTGATGATTTAAAAGAATATAATCATTAGTATAATTTACTATTCAAAATATTTATTGCACTTATTGGTGAAGTGCCATGACAGGAATATGGCTATGCAAGACAAATTGCTTGGTATGACTTCGATGCATTAATTTTTCAAAAAAATCATGCTTCTTTGGTAATACAATCAACAAATCAATATTATTTGTTTCTGCAAAATCCATGATTGCTTCATCAGTATCTTCAGAAGTAATAAAATGGTAAGCAGGATTTAATGATGCTAATTTTTCTTTAATCAAATCAACTTCAGCACTAACTTTTTCATCAACACTTTCATTCACTCCTGTATTTACAACATTCAATTCTGCATCAAGATCTTTAACCAATAATTCAATTTCATCAAACGGTGTAATATCAATTGCCCCATCAAAATCACAAGCAAGCGCAACTTTCTTTATAAAAGAATATTTTGCATTTAAGGGAACTGTTATCAATGGCCATTTTAAATGAGTCATAGCAAAGATTGCATGACCGCCAAAAACAAATCGCTCGGCTGATGTAGTTCCCTGGCTACCCATGATAACAGCATATGGTTGTATTTTTTTGCAAACATTTTTTAACTCTCCAAAAAAAACGCCAAATCTCATTTCAGCATCAACATTTATTTTACCTCCTGTTTTCATTATCAGTTCATCTTTCAATTTCATTAAATTTTTGTCTGCCTCATCTTTTATATGTTCTTCATTTGCCGCAACATGAATTATACTTTCGTCGCTTAACGCTAATGGCACTTTACTATAAATGATTGGAGTTTGAAACACATGAAGCAAAAATAAATTTGCATTGATTCCCAAGGCCATATTTGTAGCATATTGAGCTGCATTCAAAGCAGCCGGAGAATAATCGATTGCTACTATTATTGTTTTCATAAAAAGGATTTTTAACTCAATAAAATTTGATGAGGGCAATGTGATGATAAGATTTTAAAACATCTTTTTCAACAAACTCAACATCGCCACCATTTCCTAAAACTGTTTCAATTATTTCATCCACAGCATCTTTGATACAAGAAAAGTTATCATCCGGAGCAAGAGCTTTATAAATCACATCTTTCACACTACTATGTTGTGCAGCATACATATAATTTTTTTCAACAACTAATAGTCGACCTTTAAGATTCATAGCTTCATGCCAAACTTCTTTCATTCCAAAAACCAATTTTTTGCTTCCCGCAGCTTCTTCTAATTGATTCAATATTTTTTTTTGATTATCAATTTTCAATTGATTGATATGTGGCTTCAAAAGTTCTTTCAATTCTTGCAAACTTGTATTCTCATAATTACCATGAATGTATTCTGCAACAGTTTCGGCATGTTTTGAAATATTTTTAAAATGACCTGAGATTCTTTCTGCACCTAATACAAAAAGAGGTAGATGATACACATTTAATATTTCAGAAAGTTCATGATCGATATGATGTAAAAATTTTTCCATCAATACCTCTTTATATTCAGAAGTATCTGAAAAGTTTGCAACTCTTTCTGTTGGCTCATTCACATAAGCATTAACCGATTCGGGAGTATGAGATAATATTCGAATAAATGTAGTTGAATTACCGAGATATATTTTAATCTCTTTTCCGCTAAGCAATAAAACAAGATATTTATTTAATTGCTTTTTACTATAAATAAGATCGCGAATTTCAAATGATTCATCCACAATAATTTTTTCTTCAACTGCAATATCGAGATACAATACTTTTTCAAATACGGGAGATACATAAATAGCAATACTTTTTTTATTGGTATCAAGTTTTATATCGTTGATAATATTTCTGAGTTTTTTCATTACTAAAGATGATATTTCTTCGGAAAAATTTGTAGTCAATTCTCGCTCAACTTTATCAGCTGCTATTTTAAGAGAATGCTTAATTTCTGTTTGCAAATTTATTTTTGACTTAAAAGGAATGATGATTGATACTGCAGGACGATAATGCACTGCTTCCATTACTTCTCTTATTTCGGGAGTTACAACTGAATTCATATAGTGCTATTTAGATAGTGAAACTACCTTTAAACACCTATGGAAACTATGATTGTCATCATCAAGCACGTTGATACTTCTCATTCAATAAAAAATTGACAACTAATATTTATCAATCAATCAATACTTTTGAAGTATTGTAATTTTTATGGCATTACTGAATAAAAAATGACCGCAAGTAGCGGTCATTAAATTAAAATTATAAGGAAAAATATTCTGAAAATTATTGATGATTCTGTAAAACTGTTTGAACAGATTGATTATTCATTTTTATACCAAATACTTCTAAAAAAGTTCTTCCAGCAATTTGAAGATCCATCCAAACAGACCATTTCTTTGCATAAATAATATCTAATTCAACTCGTTCTTTCATTTGTTGAATATCTTCTGTGTAACCAAACTCGCCTAAAGACTGTGCCAATCCTGTAATTCCCGGCTTAACCATATAACGAAGCTCATATTCTTTAATTACACTTTCATAACGATCATCTTCAGCAATCATATATGGACGAGGACCAATTAATGACATTTGTCCAAAAAATACATTAAACAATTGAGGCAATTCATCCAAATGATAATGGCGCAAAAACTTTCCAACACGTGTAACTCTTGAATCATCTACCATTGCAGCTTTAGAATCAGCTTCATCATTAACAAACATGGTTCTAAACTTTATGCAAGTAAACAATCTCTGCAAATTTTTTCTTCTTTTTTGTTTGAAAAAAACTGGTCCTTTAGAATCTAATAAAATAATAATTCCAATGATTGGAATTAGCCATGAAAGAACTGTAAGAATCAAGAATGATGAAAAGAAAATATCAATAGTTCTTTTAAAAAGAAAATTTCCTGTTTTTGATAATGGAAAAGAATATGCAGTATTAAATTTATGATAACTACTTCTAAAACTTTCAAAAGGAACAACCTTATTTTTAAACTCGGTATCCTTATAAGTTTTATCAGCAATAATTGAATCGGAAATTTTTATTTTAATTTTATCCTGAATCATTATAATTTTTTCCATTAAATGTTATAATCTGTATAGAACAACAATTTTGCCAATTCGCTGCCTACAAATCACTTGCAAACTAAAGCAATTTATGAAATATAGTTTAAGTTCTTAGATAAGATGTTGATAAATCTTTTAATAAAAGTACTAATACATCTATTTTTGGTCACTATTGAACAATAAAATCTTTTTCTAAAACATGCTCAGAATTACCACCAACAAAGACTTTGAAAGCACCCGGCTCCAAATGCAATATTCCATTCGAATCATAAAATGACAAGTCTTTTGAGGTTAATTTAAATATGACCTCTTTAACTTCTGCTGCTTTCAATTTTATTTTTTGGAAAGATTTTAACTCTTTTACAGGTCTGATAAGTGAAGCAGTTACATCACGTATATATAATTGTACAATTTCTTCGCCATCAAACTTACCAGAATTAGCAACGGTTACTTTTACAATTAATTCATCTGAACTTCTAATCGCCGTTTTGTTTATTTGCAAATTACTATACTCATAATTTGTATAACTTAAGCCAAAACCAAAAGGAAATAAAGGTGCATTCGGTATGTCTCTATAACGAGAATACCAATTACCATCATTATCAGTTGGCAAAGGTCTGTTAGTATTGAAATGATTATAGTACACCGGAATTTGCCCAATAGCATAAGGAAAACTCATGACTGTTTTAGCTGAAGGATTATAATCACCGGATAAAACATCTGCAACTGCATTTCCTGTTTCTGTTCCTAATATCCAACATTGAACAATAGAGGAAACTAAAAGTTGAATTTTTGTCAGTATCAAAGGTCTTCCGCTGGAAACCAATGCTACAATTGGTTTTCCTGTTTTTTGTAATGCTTTCAATAATTGAATTTGTGATTCAGGAATTTCAGGATAAGCCAATGCTCTATCCTCTCCAGCCATTTTTCCGCTAATGCCAATATTTACTAAAACAATATCTGATGATGAAGCTGATTGAACTGCAGCATTAATTAATTCATCATTGGTTGTTGCATCAGCATTATATCCTTGCGAGTATTCAATTGCATTACCATATTTATTTTTCAATCCATCATAAATAGTTATTGCATCATTCGCACTTCCATTTGCAATCCAAAAATCAAAAAGATCTTCTTTACTTTTCGCATAATAACCAATCAATGCAATTTTTTTTATGGAAGATGAAATTGGCAAAGCATGATGATCATTTTTTAATAAAACAATTGATGCATCAGCCGCTTTTCTTGCTTCGGCCCTATTCTCTTTTGAAAGTTCTGTTGCTGCTTCCCTTTGTTCATCAGAAAATTTGTAGGGTTCATCAAATAAACCCAACTTGAATTTATAATATAAAATTCTTTGTACTGCATTATCAACTTCTTGAATAGATATTTTTCCTTCTTTTACTAATTGTGGTAAATTTTCAATCATCACTTTAGATTCCATATCCATCATACTTCCTGCTGAAATAGCTTTATAAGCAGCATCTTTTCCATTTGCTGCATAACCATGATTAATCATTTCACTGAATGAACTCCAATCGCTCACCACAAAACCTTTGAACTTCCATTTATTTAACAAAACATCTTTCACTAAATATTTATTCCCACTTGCTGGAACTCCTTCAAATACATTGAAAGAATTCATCACAGTTGCAGCACCGGCATCTATAGCAGCTTTATAAGGTGGTAAATATTTATTCCATAAAGAAAATCTTGAAACGTCTACATTATTGTATTCTCTTCCTGCCTCAACTGCACCATAGACGGCAAAATGTTTTACTGTTGAAAGAATATGTGCATCATCATTTAAATTTCCTTGCAAACCTTTAACTCTTGCTGCTGCAACAACAGCACCATAATAAGTATCCTCTCCAGCACCTTCCATTACTCTTCCCCAACGAGGATCATTACTTATATCGCACATTGGAGCAAAAGTCCAATGCAAACCCGCAGCAGCAGCTTCTTTCGCAGCAATAGAAGAATTTTTTTCTATTTGCGGAATATCCCAACTACATGCTTCGGCTAAAGGAATTGGAAAAATTGTTTTATAACCATGAATAACATCAAACGCAAATAATAACGGAATGCCCAATCTGCTTTCTTCAACGGCAACCTTTTGTGCAGCCTTAGTTTCAATTGCACCCGTAACATTTAAGAATGACCCAACTTTTCCTTCGCGTACCATTTGCATCTTTGCTTTTTGTCCGGCATCATTCGCTGCAGGGCCAGTGAAATTGCCACCGTTCAATTGATTTAATTGTCCGGCTTTTTCTTCAATGGTCATCCTTTTCAATAAATCATTGATACGATCTTGAATAGAAGCATTTTTATTTTTATATAGTTTAACTTCAGTTGATTTTTGTTGTGCAAACAATAAAAATGGAATTGCAAAAAAACTAAGTGCCAAAATTAATTTTTTCATACGCTAATTATTTTTAATTGATCAATTAGAATTTAAATATACAATCGAAGTGTTAGTGAACTAAAAATGTTTAACACACAGCA
>CAILAF010000072.1 GCA_903832075.1 uncultured Chitinophagaceae bacterium | reverse complement strand
TTGAACCAAAGATTGATAATAATACACCTGTTGATGATGAAATAGTTAATGCATCTAACACTGCATTAGCTGTAAACAAAAAATTAAAAAATATTAAAAATTATCCTCCAGGCAGTATTTTTAAAGATGATGATCCATCAGCTGATGCATATTTAAAAGATTTTTCTGTTCAACAAAATAAAATAACATCTCCCGGAAAGCTAACAATACTATATTATGCATCGCCATCAATCAGCTACAGAAAATTAATTGATGATAAACAAAGATCAAGCTACATTAATCTTTTTGCAACAACATCTCAATCGCAAAGTCCAACAATAAATATTAATGATGCAGTAAAACATGCTCCTGCTATTGGTTTGGAAGCAGGTGTTAATTTATTATATAATATCACTAAAAACTTAAAAATAAAAACAGGTTTACAATTTAATATGCGCCAATATTATATTGATGCATACCAATCTGCATATGGAATTGCGACTATTGCATTTGTACAAAACAATCATTTAGATTCTGTAAATATGGTAAGTGCATTGAGCAACAGTACCGGTTATACTTCAACCAAATTAGACAATAAATTATATCAAATTTCTATTCCGCTTGGCTTGCAATGGGATTTTATTCAGGGTAAAAAAATTGGCTTAAGTGCCGGAGCTTCATTCCAACCAACATTTACATTGAATAAAAATGTTTATGCAATTTCAACAGATTATAAATATTACGCCAACGGTGCACCTTTCTTCCGCAAATGGAATTGGAATAGTAGTATTGATTTGAGTTTCACTTATCAAACTAAAGATACTAAATGGTATATCGGTCCACAATTTCGCTATCAGCATTTACCTACTTATAATGATGTTTATCCCATTAAAGAATATCGTTGGGACTATGGTTTGAAGATTGGCTTTATTAAACCATTATCTTCTAAATAGCTTCTCAGTATTGCATTTGTTTTAAGCATTTCAAATATTTTTACAGTATGAACAAGATAATTTGTCTTGCATTTATTATTGTTGTAATTGAAAAAAAATAACAGGAATAAATGACTACTGCCCAATTTCAACATATTGCTACAACCATTCCACATCACCCGGGAATCTACAAATATTTTGATGCAGCTAAAGAATTGATATATGTTGGCAAAGCAAAAAATTTACGTAAAAGAGTAAGTTCTTATTTTACAAAAACATTTACTACTTATAAAACGCATGAATTAGTTCAGCACATTCATCATATAGAATTTACCATTGTAGATTCAGAACAGGATGCTTTTTTATTAGAGAATGCACTTATCAAACAATATCAACCAAAATACAATATCAGTTTAAAAGATGATAAAACATATCCTTTCATTGTTATCAAGAAAGAACCATTTCCAAGAATATTTTTAACAAGAAAAAAAATAAATGATGGGTCTGAATATTTAGGTCCGTTTACCTCAGCAGGAAGAGTAAGAGAATTAGTCGATTTTATTAAACAATATATTCCGCTTAGAACATGTAAACTTAATCTTACAGAAACAAATATTCAAAAGAAAAAATTTAA
>CAILAF010000071.1 GCA_903832075.1 uncultured Chitinophagaceae bacterium | reverse complement strand
CCACTTCCGCAAGGACAAGGATCGTTTCTTCCAATCTTTGGTCCAACTTTTATCGGTTCATGTTTAATTGGTGCTGATGGATCAATATAATTATCATTATGACCTGCAGCATCTAATTCATCTTTTTGTGTACGCATTTTACTTAGATCCGTTTTTTGCTGACGACCTTCACGTAATTGATTTTGTCCGTTATCAAAAGGAATTGCAGCATGACATAAAAATTGAACAATATCTTTATTTACTTCACCATCCATTTGCTTAAATAAATTAAATGCTTCCATTTTATAAATCACCAATGGATCTTTCTGTTCGTAAGTTGCGGTTTGTACACTTTGTTTTAAATCATCCATAGCACGCAAATGTTCTTTCCATGCATCATCAATCAAACCCAATGTAACACTGCGTTCCAAAGCATTTCCCAATTCTGTTCCATTGCTGTCCAATGTTTTTTGCATATTGGCTAACACCTGCATTGTTTTTTTACCATCATTAAAAGGAACAACCACATTTTCGATATGGTTACCTTGTTGTAAACGAATGTTTTTAAATACAGGTAAAGAATGTTTGCTGAGCTCTTGTTTTTTTCTTTGATAATTTGCAGCTACTTCGCTATATAATTTTTCAGAAAGATCCTGTTCTGAATATTTATTTAATTCTTCGGCAGTAATTGATGAATCAATTCCAAAATTTACAATCACAGCCAAACGAAAACCTTCATGATCACTTTGTTCTTTGAATGAATTGACCAATCCTTCTGCAACAGAATAAAAAGCATTATCTAAATCCAATGCCAACCTTTCTCCAAACAATGCATGATTACGTTTGCTGTAAATAACTGTTCGTTGTTTATTCATTACATCATCATATTCCAACAAACGTTTACGGATACCAAAATTATTTTCTTCCACTTTCTTTTGTGCACGTTCAATTGATTTAGTAATCATGCTGTGCTGAATTACTTCACCTTCTTTATATCCGGCAAAATCCATCACTTTAGCAATACGATCACTTCCAAACATGCGCATCAAATCGTCTTCCAATGAAACAAAGAATTGAGAAGAACCGGGATCACCTTGACGTCCGGCACGACCACGCAATTGTCTATCTACTCGACGAGATTCATGTCGCTCAGTTCCCAAAATTGCTAAACCACCAGCATCTTTTACATTAGGGCCTAACTTAATATCTGTACCTCGACCAGCCATGTTAGTTGCAATAGTAATAGAACCCGCAAAACCAGCCTCAGCAACAATTTGCGCTTCACGAGCATGTTGCTTTGCATTCAATACATTATGTGGAATTTGTTTTTGACGCAACATTCTGCTTAACAATTCACTCACTTCAACAGAAGTTGTACCAACTAAAACCGGACGACCAGCATTACGCAATCTTTCTATCTCATCAATAACAGCTTTATATTTTTCGCGTTTGGTTTTATAAACCAAATCCTGTTCATCTTTTCTAATACAATCAATATTGGTTGGAATAGATACAACATCTAATTTATAAATATCCCACAACTCAGCAGCTTCAGTTTCAGCAGTACCTGTCATCCCGGCTAACTTATGATACATCCTAAAATAATTCTGTAATGTAACCGTTGCATAAGTTTGAGTAGTTGCTTCAATCTTTACATTTTCTTTTGCTTCAATTGCTTGATGCAAACCATCTGAATATCTTCTGCCATCCAAAATACGGCCTGTTTGTTCATCTACAATTTTTACTTCACCATTCATTACTACATATTCAACATCTTTATCGAATAAAGTATATGCTTTTAATAATTGTTGAACAGTATGAATGCGATCTGCTTTTATGGAGTAATCATTAATGATGCTTTCCTTTTGATGTAATTTTTCTTCAGCAGAAAGATTCTTATCATTTTCAACAGCAGCCAATGAAACACTGATATCTGGTAAAATAAAAAAACTTTGATCTTCACCGGCACGTGTAATTAATTGAATTCCTTTATCGGTTAATTCAACGCTGTTATTTTTTTCATCAATATAAAAATATAATTCAGCATCAGCTTTTGGCATTTCTCGAGATTGATCGGCGAGATAATAATTCTCCGACTTCTGCAATTTTACACGAATGCCTGGTTCACTTAAATATTTGATTAATGCATTATTCTTCGGCAATCCACGCTGCGCACGGAATAGCGCCAATCCGCCATCTTTGGGATCATCATTTCCTTCTGCAATTTTTTTCTTTGCTTCATTTAAAAATTGATTGGTTGCACGTTTTTGCGCATCTACTAATTTTTCAATTCTTGGTTTTAATTCAAAGAATTGTTCGATGTTATCCTGACGACCAATCGGACCGGAAATAATTAAAGGAGTTCTTGCATCATCAATTAAAACACTATCAACTTCATCCACCATTGCAAAATGATGTTTGCGTTGAACCATTTCATCAGGAGAATGCACCATGTTATCACGCAAATAATCAAAACCAAATTCATTATTCGTTCCATAAGTGATATCAGCTAAATATGCTTTGCGACGAGCTTCACTATTCGGTTCATGTTTATCAATACAATCAACCGTTAATCCTAACCATTCAAATAAAGTTCCATTCCATTCGCTATCACGACGAGCCAAATAATCGTTCACTGTCACCAAATGAACACCTTCACCAACCAATGCATTTAAATACGATGGTAAAGTTGAAACCAATGTTTTACCCTCACCTGTTGCCATTTCAGAGATTTTACCTTCATGCAACACGATACCACCAATCAATTGAACATCATAATGCAACATGTTCCAGGTAACTTGTCCGCCACCTGCAGTCCATGAGTTTTTATAAATTGATTGATTACCATTGATGGTGATATATTCTTTCTGCACTGATAACTCTCTATCTAATTCCGTAACACTTGAAACCAATTCTGTATTTTCCTTAAAACGATGTGCCGTTTCTTTTACAACAGCAAAAGCCTCTGGTAATAATTGTTTCAATATTTCTTCAATATTCTTATCTCTATCTTTTTTAAGCTTATCTACTTCTTTATAAATAGTATCTTTTGCATGAATGTCTTCTGATGCAAGGTTATCAGCTTCATTTTGTTTTGAAGAAATTTCATCATCAATTTTTTTCAAATGTTCTTTAATACGTTGCTTAAACTCTAAAGTTTTATTACGCAATTCATCATTTGATAAACTTTGATATTGCTGATAGAACTGATTAATCTTTTCTACTGTTGGCAATATCTGAGCTACATCTTTCTCGCTTTTATTTCCACCCAATAATTTTGATATGAATTTCAACATAAGTTTTATATCTGATATAAATAATTACGGTTTGTTGTCAAAAAAAGTGCTACATCAAAGTGTTCGCCAAAATGGCACATTGTTTTGAGGCCGCCAAAGGTAAAGAATTTGAAGGCAGAAAGGATTGTTAAGATGATAGAATGTAATAAAGTAAAGCCGGCTTTTACCATTTTTTAAATGTTTCTGTTACCAAGCTTGAATTTTAGGCATCTTTCTACTACTTTTGCCGCCAATAGAAAAGTTACAAGCTTCATTACTTGAAACTTGATTCTTGAAACCTGAAACTTATTCAAATGGCCGGTCAATTAAAAGAAGTCCGTAATAGAATTAAAAGCGTTCAAAGCACAGAGCAGATTACTAAAGCAATGAAAATGATTAGTGCTGCAAAATTGCGTAAAGCACAAGATTCAATTATTCAAATGCGACCTTATGCAAAAAAGTTGCAAGAGATGTTGAGTAATATTGTTAGCAATGCAGAAGGCGGAACAAACATTAAATTGGCTGAAGAAAGAATTATTCAAAAAGTTTTATTGATTGTTATAACCAGCGATCGCGGATTATGCGGTGGTTATAATTCGAACATAGTTAAGTTGGCAAAAGCAACTATTGCAGAAAAATATGACGCACAATTTAAAAAAGGAAATATCACTATTTGGAATATTGGTAAAAAAGGCTGGGAATCAATGACACGCAATGGTTTTAAAACTGATGCTACTTACAAAGATATTTTTCTCCATTTAAATTTTGAAAATGTTCAGGCTGCTGCACAAGCTGCCATGAAGGCATTCGAGAATAAAGAATTTGATGCAATTGAAGTTGTTTACAGCGAATTTAAAAATGCAGCTACACAACGTTTTGTTTCAGAAAAATTCTTGCCTATTCCTAAAGTTGTAAATAAAGCCGGCAACAAAAAAGCTGATTTTATTTTTGAACCAGAGAAAGATGCATTGATTGCAGAACTAATGCCTAAAATTTTAAACACACAATTATATAAATCTGTATTAGATGCAAATGCCAGTGAACATGGTGCACGCATGACAGCAATGGATAAAGCAAGTGACAATGCCAACGAATTATTGAAGTCATTAAAAATTTCTTACAACCGTGCAAGACAAGCAGCCATCACAACAGAATTAACTGAAATTGTGAGTGGCGCTGCTGCTTTGCAAGGATAATCAAATGATATGCAGATGTGAGAATGTGCAAATTAATTTCACCCGCACATTTGCATATTCGTTAATTTTCACATTACTATTATGGAACTTTCTGAAATAATACCACATATTGAAGTATTGATCTTTGCCAGTGATAAACCTTTAACAGCATTAGAGATTGTTGAACTTATTAACAATGCATTTGGTTTTTTAGAAGAACGAGTTTCATTGGATCAAATTGAAAGTGCATTACAAGGCATTATTGAAAAATATAATTCAGAGTTTTATCCTTTTGAAGTAAAAGAAAGCGGTGGTGGTTTTCAATTCCTGACTAAAAAAGATTTTCATAAAACAATTGCACAATTAAATGGCGATAAGTTCCTGAAACGCTTATCTATTGCAGCTTTGGAAACATTGGCCATTATTGCTTACAAACAACCTATCACAAAAGGAGAAATAGAATCTATCCGCGGTGTGAACAGTGATTACAGTGTTCAAAAATTATTAGAAAAAGAATTAATTGTTATTGCAGGAAGAAATGAACTAATGCCGGGTCATCCATTAATTTATACAACATCCAAAAATTTCATGGATTATTTTGGTATTAATTCAACTGATGATCTTCCAAAAATAAGAGAAGTATTAGCAGAACAAATGATTGAAGGCAGTGTCATAAACCCTGAAGATTTTACCAGCAATACATCTTTCGAACCAAAAGAAACCATCAGCGATATTGTAGTGAATGAAGAAGGTGAATTAATAAAGAATGATGAAGACGAGCACACCGAAACACCAAACGAATCAATATAAATTTATCCCGCAAATGCGGGATTTTTTATTTCATCCTTTTACTTTATCGCATGTTATTATCTTCGCAGCATGAGTCAGCAACTTTCTAATGAACAATTAATTCAAGTAGCCAAAGAATTTGGAACGCCTGTTTATGTATATCATGCAGAAAAAATTAGTGAACAATATCAAAAATTAATAACCGCCTTTGCAAAGAGTGATGTGAAAATATTTTATGCAAGCAAAGCATTAACCAACATTAATATTCTAAGACACATTAAAAATATTGGCGCAAACATTGATTGCAGTTCCATTAATGTAGTGAAGATGTCGCTGGTGGCGGGTTTTACGCCAGATAGAATTTTATATACATCGAACGGAATTGCATTTGATGAGATTGAAGAAGCTAAAAATATTGGCGTTCATATTAATATTGACAGCTTATCTAATTTAGAAAAATTTGGAAAAAAATTTGGGCAATCTTATCCCGTTGGAATAAGATTGCGTCCAAATATTTTAGCGGGTGGTAATTTAAAAATATCAACCGGCCATGATAAAAGTAAATTTGGAATTCCTGTTGATCAAATCAATCAAATATTATTATTGGTAAAAAAATATAATTTATTTATTCAGGATTTACATATTCATACCGGCAGTGAAATAAAAGATGTAGAAGTTTTTATTAAAGGAATTGAAGTGTTGTTTGAATTAATTCCACATTTTAATGAATTAGAATTTATTG
>CAILAF010000070.1 GCA_903832075.1 uncultured Chitinophagaceae bacterium | reverse complement strand
TAAAAGTTTATGATTCCCTGAAAACAATTCTAATGGTAAAAAAGAATTGCCAAGCGACTTGCTCATTTTTTGTCCGTTAACGGTAAGCATATTTGTATGAATCCAAAACTTAGCAGGAGATGTTTGATGACAAGCAATATTTTGTGCAATCTCGTTGGTGTGATGCGTTGGAACAAGATCCATTCCTCCTCCATGAATATCAAATTCGTGCCCCAAATATTTTGAACTCATTGCCGAACATTCGATATGCCATCCCGGGAAACCTTCACCCCACGGGCTCTGCCAACGCATAATCGATTCGGGTTTTGCTTTTATCCAAAGCGCAAAATCAAGTCTTCCTTTTTTATCTTGTTGGCCACCAAGTTCGCGGGTATTATTTAATAACTCATCTAAATTTCTTCCTGATAAAATGGTATAATTATTTTGTTTCGAAAATTTCTCTACATCAAAATAAATCGTTCCATTTTTTTCGTAAGCGAAACCATTTTCGAGAATGGATTTTGTCATCTCAATTTGCTCGATGATATGACCTGTTGCTGTTGGCTCAATGCTTGGAGAAAGCGTATTAAACAATTCAAGTACATGATGAAAATCCAACGTGTAACGTTGAACAATTTCCATTGGCTCTAATTGTTCGAGTTTGGCTTTTTTACCGATTTTATCTTCTCCTTCATCTGCATCATTTTCCAAATGTCCAGCATCAGTGATGTTTCTAACATAGCGAACTTTATAGCCGCAATGCAATAGATAACGATACATTACATCAAATGAAATATACGTTCGGCAATTGCCGAGATGCGCATTGTTGTAAACTGTTGGTCCGCACACATACATTCCTACATGACCTTTATGAATAGGCGTAAAAATTTCAACCTCGCGAGAAAGTGTATTATAAATCTTAAGATTTTGCTGTTGCATCATAATTAAAACGGCAGGTCATCCGAAGGACTATCAGCTGTTGTTCCGGGATCTTGGTCAGGATAAAAAGTATCTTGTGGTGCAGATGATGCTTGTCCATCACCTTCAATCTTCCAAGCATTAATATTGGTAAACCAACGTCCTTGATATTCGCGAGAATCAATGTTTAAAGAAGCTTTGATTTGATCACCGGTTTTAAATTTTTTAAGCTCGGCAACTTTATCACCCATTACACTTATCGCAACTTTTTTGGGAAATTTATCGAATGTTTCAATAACAAATTCTTGTTTAGTCCAAGCATTTCCTGCTTTGCTTGTTCCGCTAGTTTCATCCATAATTTGAATGATTTTTCCTGTGATTTCGAGAGCCATATTATTTTAGATTAATTGATTTTAGATATACGAATTTAACTATGCGAAAATATTAGAAATTATCGTGAATTAAATTGATGTGTAAAAATTTATATTAGTTCAAAAATATTATTTGTGAAGACTATATTTCTAAAGGTCAGACGCATTACGCGTCAGAATGTTAAAAATACAACTTACAAACAAATATTGCTGTGATCACACAAACCAAATCAACTAGTAACATCACGCTTAAAGCGTATCGTGTATCTTTTACATTTACCGAACCAAAATACAAGGCTATCACATAAAAAGTGGTTTCAGCAGCACCTTGAAATAAACATGAGAGCTGCCCTGTTAAACTATCGGCACCATAAGTTTTCATTGCATCCAACATAAAGCCACGTGAACCGCCTGCACTAAATGGTCGCATCACCGCAACCGGAATTGCATTAATAATTTGCGGATCCACTTTAAATATATTTAAGGCAGATGTAATACCATTCATCACAATATTCATCAAACCTGAGTTTCGGAAAATACTTAACGCAACCAGCATCGCAACCATATACGGCAATACTCTCACACCTGTTGTAAAACCATCTTTGGCACCATTTATAAACGAATCGAAAATATTTGTTTGATTGATTTTGAAAATTTTCTCATTGAAAATACAATATCCAACAATCAGTAAAATGATAAATAATAAAGCTCCGTTACTTAAATTTCCAGTAAAATGAAATTTCTCAATTCCATCTAACTTACTGATATAAAATAAAAGTAATCCAATAATAGCACTGATAATTGTTACCACACCAAGCACAACAAAATTTATTAAATTAATTCGTTGCCTGATACTCACAAAGATTAATGCTGCCAACGTACCAACAAACGAAGTGATAATGCATGGCAACATTATATCAGCGGGATTGGCTGCATGTTGTGCCGCACGATAACCTATGATGGAAGTTGGAATTAAAGTTAAACCTGCAGCATGCAAACACAAAAACATAATCTGGCTGTTTGATGCGCGATCTTTTGTTTCATTAACTTCCTGCATACTTTCCATTGCTTTAAGTCCGAAAGGTGTAGCAGCATTATCCAAACCTAAAAAGTTGGCAGCAAAATTCATGGTCATAAAACCATAGGCTGCATGATCTTTTGGTAACTCCGGAAATATCTTTACAAAAAAAGGCGCCAATATTTTTGCCAACTTTTTTATCGCATCCGAATCATTTAATAAATTTAGTAAACCACAGAAGAAGGTTAAGTAACCAATTAGCGGAAGCCAAATATCGGTGATGGTATTTTTGCAAGTTGGGAAAATTCCATCAGCAGGTTGTTTGCCAATTAACAATTCGAAGTTGCCATTTTCTTTTCCAATAATTACAGTGTCTTTTTCTGAATTTTCGGCTTGTCCGAACTTTGGAGAGATTTCTATTTTGTTACTAATAATGCGAAAATATGCTTCAGGATATAATTGCTTAAGTTCATCTGGTGTGTATTCTGCTGCTACTATAGGATCATTTTGCTTTCCATTAACAATGCTACTTAAAGTATACTGGCGACCAATTGCCAGCATCACAAATAAATAGATTACACTAAGTACAATAATAAACGACCAAAATCTGCTTAATGCCATGAGAAATAATTACGAATCAATTTTAATTCTTTTTAAAGAAACCGTAAAATAGAAGTTGTGTGCAGTTGTGGATATGTGCTGCAATTAAAAATAAAAGCCTTCGGGTTACCGAAGGCTTTTATTTTTTAAAACAGTGTGTAGTCCTTAATTTCTGATAAGGGTAACTGTTCCGTGAACAGATGTATCATTAGTTTGAGCTCTCAACTTATAAGTGAAAATATAGAAGTAGGTTCCGTCTGCACAATCTGCCCCAGTATTATTATCTTTTCCATTCCACATATTTGTTTTGTCTGTACTGGT
>CAILAF010000069.1 GCA_903832075.1 uncultured Chitinophagaceae bacterium | reverse complement strand
TTATAATAAATTTGTACTCCATTTTTTAAAATAACAAACACAGTATATGACAAGCAAAAAGTTTTTTTTATTATTAGCAATGATCGTTTTTGCTCAAGCGATTAGTTTTGCTCAAACCTCAGTAAATGATTGGGGTTGGAATTGGAAAGACAGCTCAAAAGTTCCTGTTCAAAGAATCCCACAGTATAATGAGTTCTTGAATAACCAATATCCTTATCCTGCAAAACCACGTGATCAATGGGAATTAGGTATAAGTTTAGGTCATGCGCTAATTGTTGGGGATGTGCCTATGGGTTCAGCAAGCACCAGTGGAGCTTTTTCTCGTGGTGCGTATAATGGAGGTTTGGTTGTAGGTGGATCTTTGAGAAAAGCATTAGGTCATGTGATATCACTAAGAGGAACAGTAGCATATTCATCAGTTCATATTCCTTTTTACATGAATCCTACTGCTGGCATTTTTAAAAATAGTTTGGATATAAATAATACACTTGCATTTTCTTTAGATGCCTTAGTTTCTTTAAATACTTCTAGTTATTATAGAGGCAACCCAAAAGGAAATTTTTATGTATTAGGGGGATACAGTTTGGTTAGTTCAACTGTAACAAAAACATTTAATGGTGTAAGTCAAAATTTTCCAATTACTTCATTTAATAATGCAATTTCCGGAAGTGTATCGGGAAATAAATTGACTGCACTATATCATGCATTAGATGCAGGTATAGGATATGCTTTTAAAGTGAGCGATAAAGTAAATATTGGGATTGAAGAAAAAGTTTTATTGCCTGTTCCCGGTGCTGATTATTTAGATGGAATTGTGGCAGGGAATTCAAACGATTTTATTAATTATCTAACAGCGAGAGTAAATATTAATATAGGTGATGCATCAAAAAGAGTACAACCTTTGTGGTGGATCAATCCAAACAATTTTGTATATAGTGAGTTGAATAGCCCAAAGCATATGAAGATGCCTAAGGTGGTTTTACCTGATGCTGATGGTGATGGAGTTACTGATCAATTTGACTTAGAGCCAAATACTCCTGCTGGTGCACCTGTCGATAGTCATGGCAGAGCAAAAGATACTGACGGTGATGGTGTGCCTGATTATCGTGATAAAGAACCTTTAACTCCATTAAATTGTTTCCCTGTAAATAATGATGGTGTTGGTACTTGTCCGGAGCCAGCTTGTTGCAAAGAGTTGAGAGATAAAATTGCTAACTTGACAATAGCTCCTGCTGCGCCGACTTGTAATATAAATGATTTACCAAGCATTCAATTTAAGAATGGTTCAAAATTAAGTAAGGATGCAGAAAAATTGTTATTAGCAGCTGCAGCTAAATTAAAAGCAAATCCTACTTGTAAAGTAAAACTAATTGGTTATGGTGCGTCTAGTAAAGCTGCTCAACAATTAAGTTGGGAAAGAGTAAGTGCTATTCAAAAATATTTAGTTGAAAAACAAGGAATCGCCGAAAATAGATTTGTGTTTACATATGGCCTCGAAGGATCTTTAAATACAGTAGATTTACAAGGTACAACTGAAGATGGTCCAAATTCAGTTCCTGCACCTC
>CAILAF010000068.1 GCA_903832075.1 uncultured Chitinophagaceae bacterium | reverse complement strand
TGAAATATAAAAACGGAACCTCTAAATATATTTTGAAAGAAATACTTTACCAATATATTCCTTCTCGGTTCTTTGAACGTCCAAAACAAGGATTTGCTATTCCACTTGAAAAATGGTTGAAAAATGAACTTTCCTTTTTAATCGATGAATATCTTTCTGAAGAATTTATTACAAAATATGATTTTGTTAAATACGAAAATATAAAACAATTAATAAATGAATTCAGGAATAACAAGGCGGACTATTTATATAATAAACTTTGGATATTAATAGTATTACACAAATGGTTGGAAAAAAACAGCTTTTCAAACTAATACATTTATTGAAGTAATTTTATCATAAATGGATTAGAATCTTATTATTGTGGAATATAAATAAAAACAATTAGCTTTTTAATCTCCTCCTTTTGGTCTCATCATAAAAATATTTAAGAACAAATAGACTTGAAACATAAAATGGAATGCATGGTATTTTAAGTCTGACCAAGGAGCCGAAATTGGAAGTAGCAATACCTACCGAAAAAGCAAAAAATAAAGAATACAATACTGAAAATAACAGCAAGGGATTCTTTCCAATTAACTGGAAGAAGCCGAGAAACTTTAATCTTATTAATAAAAATATTGTTAACAACATTATGTATGTATTTTCCAGAGCAGACAAAAGCATTACAGGATTTTTTACATCCCATAAATATGGTCGGAATAATGTTGCTGCTATTGCTAAGTGTGCTTTACTTAACATACTTACGGCGTCAGCGTCAAATGTTCCAATATCATAACTATTCCCATGATAGTAATCCTGTTTCTGATCAATATTTACAAGAACAGCTCTTTCCAAGACATTATCTAGTGCATAAGCACCCAAGACTTCCTTCATTTGAGTTAAGGAAAATATACTTATACCAAGTCCAATAGAAATAATAAAGGGAGCTGCCATTACTCTTAATACCTTACTTCCAACTTTTGCCAACCTTTCATTTGACAACCAAATTAAGGAACCAGGTAAAAGAGCAAACAGAATATATGGCTTGATTGCAATAAGCAAATATGCCGCAATAAAAATGTAACCAAAACTTATTAAATTAAATTTCTTCTTTATGAAAAAGGAATAAAAATAATAGGTGTACCATCCAACAGCAGAAATAGTAATAGTGTCTTTTAGTAATCCGGAACCCCAAAAAACAACAGAGGGAATAAATAATATAGATATTGCAAATTGATCTTGTAACTGGGGAAATTCTTCATTAAACAGTAAAAATAATTTCCATATACCGGAATAACATATCCAAGCCAGTAATATAGACATTACAACAAAACTTTGACAAGACAAGAAACATAGTGGAACTAATAATCGAGAGACGAATATGGCTTTGCTATCTCGCCAATAAACAGGAAATCCTGTTGAATCATCAAAAACAGAAAAGTTTTCTACAGTATTGTTCCCTTTCATTACATCCCAAAACACGTTGCTGTCCTTGTAGATTAAATTTGAAATCGCTTTTGTAGTACTGTAATAGTTGGTAGTGTCCCCCGCTGTATAATAATATTGATAAATCAGGCAAACCGATATGGCCCCAAATAACTTAACTAAAATTCCATTTACATAGTGTTTATACAATGGTCTTTTAAGTATATTTTTATCTTGAATATTTCCGGAAATAAAATAAATAAATATTAAATATACAGGAGTCAGTAATAAATCAAATAATGTAAGTACCATTGTATAATCCTGCTTTTTTATATTTTATTTTTAACAAAATTAGTATAATGTTTTAAATAATGTTTTAAACTTGTAGCATTAAAATATAAATATCTATGAATATACTTTACATTTCTTATGATGGCATGACCGATCCTCTTGGACAATCTCAGGTAATTCCCT
>CAILAF010000067.1 GCA_903832075.1 uncultured Chitinophagaceae bacterium | reverse complement strand
CTCTAACCCGCTGTGAGCAGCTAAGTTTGTCATCAGATTATAGATCAAAAAGATAAAAAATACCACTGGATGAATGGGAACAAAGAACACAATGATAGGGTAGGGGAGTGCATTAAGAACGGCATCTAATGGTTGGAAGGAAAAACTAGCAAACGGAGTAGGATTCTTTGATTTATGATGGATAAGATGGATGTACGGAAAAACTAATCGCCAATGCATGAAGCGATGAAACCAGTAAAAGAGCGTATCGTTGATGAGGATGGCAAGAATGAAACTGATAAATAAATATGATATTCCATAATCGGCAACATTGAAGTACATAGCGGTGTGATTCGTAAGAATAGATTCATACATAATCTCTCCTATTACCGCAAAGATTAAGATCGAAAGAATGGAATACTTGATTTCCCTGAATACATTATCCATCGTAGGATAATTCTTTTGAATACGAATGGGAAGCCACTTCTCTTTGTTCTTTATGAATGCCCAATAGTACCAAATCGTAACTGGCACAAGGTAATAGAAGGTTAATAAAAGCGCAAAAATGACACTTAAATTTTTTAAATATATAAATAAATTACCCATTGGATAGTAATGAAAAGTTGGTTAGTTGTGATTTAGTTTGTGAGGCGAAATTATAAAAAGTAAAATATATTTATCACCAAGATAAACAATTACCTATGCTGAATTAAAGATATCTAAGTTCAGTTAATGTATTCAAAAATCCTTAAAAATATGATAAAAGACTATTTCTTTTTCTTCTTACCGCCAGTTCCTTTAGTAGCCTTTGCAGGAGCAGTACCCACTATCTTTATAGCATCTTCAATATCCTTTTTGGAAGCATCCATGGTGTTGGTCATGTCTGCACTCCATTGCTGCCATTTAGCTTTAGCATTGTTCAAGAATGTCTTATAATTTTCAATGGGTATCCTGACTTCCTTATCAGATGTTTTTAGCGTATCTATCTTAGAAGCCCAGGTATTAAACGCAGTAGTGCTGTCCGTAAATGACTTCTGAAATGCATTAAAGTCATTCCAAGTGTTGGTCATGGTAGTTTCATAGTTGGCGCTGTTGGTTTTAAAGGTTTCCATCTTATCCTGGTTGGCCTTGTTTATCTTCTTAAGAATCTTTTTATCAGCAGCAATCAATTTATCCTTATTAACTTTCAGGGTATCACCAAAGCTAGCCAAGTCACTGGCAAATAAACCCCAGTCATTCTTTACCTGACTGAATTCTTCTTTCATCTTTTCGCTCATTTTTGATTTGCAAGAAACTAATGCCAATGTGATGAATAGGATGGCAATACTTGATTTTAAATTTTTCATATTCTAATTTTTAATGCGGTGTAAAAGTAGGCAAAATTAATTATTGCTATTTTTTATTAAGTGTTATTTTTCAACAAGATAAAGTGAATAAAGCACCTTATATTTCAATATCTATTTTTAATCCATCATAAGCACAAAAAACAGATTCAGGAAGCTCTTTGTTTATTTCATCATGAAGCCCTAATTGATGACTAATATGTGTGAGATATGCCTTCTCCGGCTTTAAATCATTGATAAGATGCAAGGCTTCATCCATAGTGAAATGTGAAATATGTTTTTCCCTCCTTAATGCATTTATCACAATGGTTTTAGAGCCAAATATCTTATCCATTTGTTCTTTTGCAATAAAATTTGCATCAGTTATGTAGGTGAAATCACCAATTCTAAAACCTAAAACAGGTAACTTATAATGCATAACCTCTATTGGTATGATTTGTAATCCTTCAATCTCAAAAGGAACATTGTTTGAAATGGTATGAAGCGTAACTTCTGGAATTCCTGGGTAGTTGAAACCAGAAAAGACATAAGCAAATTCCTGTTTTAAATGATTTTGCACATTTGTAGTTGAATAAAGAGGAATTTTCTTATTCATTACATAATTAAATGCACGAACATCATCCAAACCAGCCACATGATCCTGGTGTTCATGGGTAAAAAGTATGGCATCTAATCTGGTAACATTTTCTCGAAGCATCTGATAACGAAAATCAGGACCAGAATCAACAACAACAACCTTTCCATCAAATTCTATTAATACAGAAGTCCGTAAACGTTTATCCTTTGGATTGGCGCTTTTGCACACTTCGCAACCGCAGGCAATGACTGGCACTCCTTGCGATGTACCACTCCCAAGTATGGTAATTGTAACTTTCAAAACTTAATCTCCTTTTGTTGCAATTCCTTTAAAAATGTAGTTAGTTTAGGATCCAGCATCTGCTCATTGAATTCAATATTTTGAATGATCTCAACCAGGATATTTATTTTATTATCTAAAGAGGCAAATTTGTTTACCACTATCACTTTACTTTGTTCAAGGATGCAATAACCAGACTTGAAATTCCCTTTTTCATATCGTAATAGAAAGCCTCCTTGCTCAAAAAGATTTTCCAGTTTTGCCAAAAATTGTTTTGTATATGATACCATGCTTTAAATGATTTTTGTGAAGTCAAAATTACTATTAAGTTGGGAAATCATAAACAGGTTATCTACTTTAAACTATCTAAGGTTGATTGGGCTTTTGTTT
>CAILAF010000066.1 GCA_903832075.1 uncultured Chitinophagaceae bacterium | reverse complement strand
GATAAAAACGAATTTCTGAATCTGCTTTTACCAAAATTAGAAACTATCAAAGTTTATAATGATGAGAAATTTAGTCAAATTGGATATTCCGCACAAACAGCCCCCTCAAGATCGCTTAATACTGCCCCCTCATTTTACGATACCATTTTCAGTATAAATTAATCTGATTTTAGCTATTCATTGGCAAGTTAGTTTAATAAATTTTCTAAGTCAATATCATCATTAGTTTTCACATTTCTTTTTTTTCTTAATGACTCACCTTTCATATCAAGTCGATGAGCATCATGAACGATTCTATCCAATATTGCATCAGCAATAGTTTGCTCTCCGATAATCTCATGCCATTTGTTTATGGGTACTTGAGAGGTAATGATTGTAGATGATTTCCCGTGCCTATCTTCTATGATTTCCATAAGCACGGATCTGCTTTGAGCATCAAGCGGCTGTATGCCAAAATCATCAATAAGAAGCAAGTGCTGCTTTTCTATTTTAGCTAACTCTCTTAAATATGAACCATCTGCTTTTGCTATTTTCATACGTGCAAAAAGTTTTGTGCTATGTTGGTACAACACCTTGTGACCTAATGAACATGCTTGATGTCCAAGAGCTGACGCTATATAACTTTTCCCTATTCCAGTGCTGCCAGTGATGATGATGTTTTCACCTTGGTTAATAAACTCACAGTTCGCTAACCTGAGTACCTGATTCTTGTCAAACCGATTATCATCAAAACTAATTTGCTCAACACTGGCTTTGTACCTGAACTTTGCAGAAAGAACTGTTCGTTCAAGTTTTCTATTGTAGCGTTCATCCCATTCTGATTCTATCAGATGTGATACCATTTGATCTGGAGTGAATGTTTCATTCTTGTCAGATTCAAGTGTAAGAAGGAAGGCTCTTGCCATTCCAAGAAGCTTCATTTGCTTCATCTTTGTTACGATTTCATTCATGTTTTTTTTGTTTTTATAGTGATTGATTATTGATAGTAGTGACTGCCACGGATATTATCATGCTCAGGCATGGGAGCGGTTTCTGGTTCTTCCTCATTTTTGTCGAGGTTGTTTTTAAGGATATCTTCTATGATTTTATAATTATAGTAACCTATCTCATGGGCACGTTTACAAGCCTTAATCAGCCTCGCATTTCCAACTCTTTTAGCAAAAGATAAAATACCCATACAGGATTTATAAGCTTGTTCAGGATGTTGCTTTTTTGCTAAAACTTGTGATATATAATACTCAACAACAGGATCAATTTGTTTTGCCTTCTCAATAAAAAACGCAGGACTCCACTCTGTAACAAAACGATGTTGAGGTGGCATATGAGAAGGTTCTGTTGTGTAATTATGAGGACTTCGTATTCTTTTATGTGCCGCCACAAGCTCATATTGATGATATAATTCTACCACCGAACGTGAGTATTGCAGCTTTAGTTTTTTACCGATAAGTTCATATGGCACACTATAATAATGCTGATCTTCATTGAGGTAAATATGACCATTCTTCATCACTGTTACTTGCTTGATTTTACGCATCTCATATTTTGTTTCTGCTAAAGGATGCAGTGATGATAATTCCATGATCCATTGGTCAGTTCTGGAACATTCCTTTCCTGTTAGGTTGTTGTTATTATGATTTGCAAGAAGTTGTCTGATGTGAGAGTTAAGTTCACTCAAATTCATGATGTGATTCTCAGGAATATTGGTATAGATATTCTTGTAAGATAATTTAACCATGTTTTCTACTAGAGCCTTATCCTGAGGTTTGCGTGACCTGGCAGGTAAAATGGCTACACCATAATGCTCTGCAAAAGCTTTGAAGTTCTCATTTACTATCGGCTCATAACTACTGGCTTTAATCACTGCCGACTTTAAGTTGTCGGGAACAATAGCCAATGGCACACCTCTAAAATAATGCAAGGCATTTTCACATGCTGCAATAAAATCTTCGACTGTTTGGCTCGGCATTGCTTCAACATATGCATATTGACTCCATCCTAAAATCGCAACAAACACTTGTGCATTTTTCACTTCTCCAGTATCAACATCAACATATGGAAGAGTTGCTCCTGCAAAATCAACATACATTTTATCTCCAACTTTATGCTCTATATGCATTGTGGGATTGATCTTCTTTCGCCATTGTCCATAGTAGCAGTAAAATGATGTCTCGCCATATGCTTCAGGATGTAATGACTTAAACTCACGGTATTGAATTGCTACTGTCATTCCTCTTCTTCTTAACTGCTTTTCCATCTCGGGAAAGAAGTCGTACAACTGCTTTAAACGCTCATTTACGAGTATGTCTTTTGGTGGATGAAACAGTTTGTTTAACTCAAAGTCGGTAAGCTTGAGTAATTCATCCTTTGTGGTTTGTAGCGAATGAAATTGGTCAATGTAAAGTTTTACTGTGTGCTTGGACATTCCAAGCCTCTCTGCAATTTTCCTCTTGCCAATTGTCTGACAATAGAGTTTAATGATTTGTCGTACGTTACTCATGCTAATTGTTTTATTCGCCATCATTTCTAGTTATTGATGAGTAAAAATTACATCATCAAACACTAAAAAAGTGTTTGCTAAAACAGATTAATCGTACTTAAAATGGTGGGGGCTATTTGCTCCGATCTTATGGGGGCACTTTGCTCCGGTCAAGTGGGGGCTATTTCATGCGGTCAAGTGGGGGCTGTTTAAGCGGAATTTCCAGAATATCAACATAATAAATTCATTTAGTCATAATAGTATTTTGATTAAATTAATGAACTCAAATTTCTTAAAAGCAGTTAACTAAATGTTAAAGTTAACTAAATATTAAAAGTAATGTGAGATATAAAAATGATATTAGGGGGTGGAAAAACAAAACAGGAAACTCAATCAGATGATTTCAATTATGAGAGATATTGGTAAATTAAATAACAATTATAATTTTTTTTTTACGATTTGCATCCTTGTAAAATATCATACTAAATTTAACATTAATAGATACATTTTTTATGCTAAAAAGTTAGATAATTTGGACTAAAAAGGTGTTTTTTTAGAAATTAAATAATTGATTAAAAGGTAGTTAAAAATTTATAT
>CAILAF010000065.1 GCA_903832075.1 uncultured Chitinophagaceae bacterium | reverse complement strand
TTTTTGTTTACAGCTAATGCAGTGTTAGATGCATTAACTATTTCATCATCAACAGGTGTATTATTATCAATCTTTGGTTCAACTTTGATAGGATTGATGGCAGGAAAAATTAATGTTGTTGATTTTAATAAGTTAGCGAAAGCGGTTGCTTTATTATCAATTACTTGTAAATTATTGGTTGAAGCAATAATATCGTTCTTTGAAATAACTGGAGATTGAGTTAAACTAATATCATTTGTATTAATAGCTGCAATTGTTTGTTCGGTGTAAAGGTTAAGATTTAACTGATCTTCAATGGTTTGATTTGGATTATTATTTGTTGAAATATTATTATGGATAATTGTTGTTGGAGTAATAGCCGCTAATTCTTTTTCAATAATTGCTTTGGGTGGATAATTGAAAAAAGTTGAAACAGTAAGAGATAATATTACTAATAGCGAAAGAAAAGTAAGTGCAGGCCAAGAACGGTTACCATGCAATTCAACACGAATGTTCTCCCAAATATGGTCGGAAGGAAACATTCCTTGATTGCTTGTCTCTTCTCTTAGGAATTGCTCAAGTTCGTCATTAGTATTTAATCTATTCTCTTCCATAATCACTTAACAACTTATTTTTTTAAAGTTGCTAACCAGTTGAAATCTTCTTTTGGTACTTCTATAATTTTCTTCTTTATCAAAACTGATTCTAACATTACTTTTGCTCTTGTGTATTGACTTCTACTGGTGCTTTCTTCAATATCTAACATTTGTCCAATTTCTCTGTGACTATATCCTTCAATAGCATAAAGGTTCAATACTGTTCTATATCCAATCGGTAAATGTCTTATACATTCAATTACTTGCTTACCCTGCATTACAGAATGAATAGGTTCTTCTTTTGTTTGTAATCCTGTAGCATAAGTAAGATCAATATTTTCGTTAAATTTTTTATACTTCTTTAAAAAATTGATGCATGTATGAACAATAATTCTTCTAATCCATCCTTCAAATACTCCCTTATTTTGAAAAGTGTGTATTTGTGTAAATACTTTTATAAAACCTTCTTGCAACATGTCTTCAGCATCTTCTCTGTTCTGTGCAAAACGATAACATACCGACAACATCTTGGGGCTATACCTATTGTATAACTCTCGTTGTGCAATAGCATCATTATGTAAACAGCCTGCTATAATAGTTTGTTCCGTCATGGGGGCAACTGAAATTACCCTTAAATATAGGACATTATTCATTTACAAATGCTGCATTGAAATAGATTAATATATGGTGAAAATATTATGATAGGATGAGCGTTTTAAAATGCAGGCGGGGTAAAGCTTACAGCTATTTAACAATTTGGGGTATAATTTTTGCTTTTTTATTGAGTTTAAAGAAGATAAATATACATTTGCAACGGTGTAGCAAATTTCATGAAAAAGAAATTATTCATACGAAAGATTACCGCATTAGTTATGCTGATGCTTTTTGCATTAAGCATTACACCCAAAAAAGTGCTACATGATTTAATAGCAGATCATCAAGATCAAAAGTGTACTATTGATCATACTCATGATGCAAATGGTCAAATGGCTACAAAACAATATCATTGTCAAACTGATAATTTAGTTGTTGTATCACCGTTTGAAAATTCTTTTTTTTCTGCTGAACTAATTATAAATAGTGACTATAAAATTGTAAATGAGTCACTAGACAAAAAAATCTTTTCTTTAAAATATAATGTTGTTGATCTTCGCGGCCCGCCTTTCTGTTGATAAAATTCTTCATCAAATTCCCCCATTTAATCAATCATTTTATTGGTTAACAATGATTGAGATTTTTCAACAAATTTTTTATGATAAAAATTTTATTTATTTTATTGTTTTCATTTTTTCACTTTAATGTTCATGCAAATTCATTTCCTGTAAAAGTAACGTTATCAGGTGTTGTAGCCGATTCAAAAACAAATCTACCATTGCAGGGCTTGCGGGATGTTGGTAAATGGATAGCAAACCGCTGGGACTCGGGCTTGTGGATTGAAAATAGAAACGTGATCCCTAATGCGGGCATCCAAAGCATCCGCAGGGGTCATCTTGTCATACTTAGGGTGCCCACCACGATATGGGTTGATGCCAACGAAAAGATTGGCGGTTACTACAGCCCAACTGTACCAATCACTCAATTCAGTCCACTTGCCGCCTGCTTTTCGATCTCTAATCTTCTCCA
>CAILAF010000064.1 GCA_903832075.1 uncultured Chitinophagaceae bacterium | reverse complement strand
TTAAATTATTTTTTTCCATTAATTCTGCACTAATATCAGCCATTCCTTTTACTGCAAATTTGAAAACAGTTTTACCTTCCTGATAGGCGTAATGTTCTCTTGCCAAAACGCTTTCAACCGAAGCGGGTTTGATAGAGCCACCAGCTTTCATATGTAAAAAATCTCTTCCACTTCCATCGGTTCTTAATAAACTATCTAATATTCCAAAGCCATCTGTGTTGGGTTGTAATAAAACAGCGCCGGCTGCATCACCAAATAAAATACAAGTATTACGATCTTGATAATCTGTAATAGAACTCATTTTATCCGCTCCAACAACAATCACATTTTTATATCTTCCACTTTCAATGAAAGTTGCAGCGGTAGTCAATGCGAATAAAAATCCGCTGCAAGCTGCATTCAAATCAAAACCCCAGGCATTGGTCGCCCCAATTTTATCGGATATTATATTAGCTGTAGCCGGAAATACCATATCGGGTGTAACAGTTGCACAAATAATACAATCAATATCTTTTGGATCTAAATTTTTCTTTTTCAAAATTTCCTGAATTGCAGGAACGGCAAGGTCGCTACTTCCTTTGCCTGCTTCTCTTAAAATTCTTCTTTCAGAAATACCGGTTCTGGTTCTTATCCATTCATCATTCGTGTCAACAATCTTTTCCAGATCGGCATTAGTCAATTTTGTTTCGGGTGCATAAGCACCAACTGCGGTAATAGCTGCTGTAATTTTACTCATCTTTTAATAACTATCTTTTAAAATAAATAGCTGCAAATATCTGAAATCATCGTTTATGCTGGCACTAAAACTTTTTTACTTCCCGAATTCAACGAAAAATGCTGTTTTTGAGGTGAATGAACTATTTTTGATGCATTAATTTATGATTGCTTTTGTAAGAGGACATTTTATTGCTAAAACCCCCGCCAGTGTTATTGTTGATGTGAATGGTGTTGGGTATGAGTTGCAGATAAGTTTGCATACTTACAGTGATATTAGTAATAAAGAAAGCGGACAATTGTTAACTTATTTGCATATTACAGATAATGGGCAAACATTATTTGGTTTTGCGGAAGCGAAAGAAAAAGAATTGTTTTTACAATTGTTAAGTGTTTCAGGAATAGGTGCAGCAACGGCAAGAATGATTTTGTCTGGAATGAAACCGGCTGAAATTATTAAAGCAGTTGTACAAAATAATACTAAACTTTTATCGAGTATTAAAGGAATAGGAAAGAAGACGGCAGAGAGAATTGTGTTAGAATTGAAAGATAAGTTTAGTAAGTACGGATTAGAATCACCTTTGGGTGAAACAGAAAGTTCAATTGAATCGGATGCGGTAAATGCATTAAATGCTTTAGGTATCGGAAGACCCGCTGCTGAAACAATTATTAAAAAAATTATACTTTCAAACCCTGACATTTCGTTAGAAAATATTATCAAACAAGCACTAAAAAATTTATAATTATCGCATTAATAATTCTACTTCACCAAGGCTGATTTTTTGAACCGATTGTCAAAAGTTTTTTTTATTTCTTTCCTAACTGCGTTGGCATGGTTATGCCAGGTTCAATATTTATTTGCCCAAACAAAAGATTCACTTCGTTTTCCTATTCATGATAGAAGAGGTGATTCTTATACATGGAAAAACAATAATCCTTTTGATATTAAAGATTCTTCATTCATTAAACAAACAATTGAATACGATCCTAAAACAAATCAATATTATATTATTGAAAAAGTTGGAAAAGAAATTTATCGAAAACCAACTTCTTTAACATTCGAAGAATATTATCGTTTAAAAAATGCCAAAACCGAATCTGATTATTTTAAAGAAAGGGCAGCAGCTTTATCTGAATTAAACAAAAAAGCAGAGCGTCCTAAGATGACTGTATATAATAAATTATTCGATCGCATTTTTGGTGTTGGTCAAAACGGATTGAAAGTAGATATTAAACCACAGGGCTTTGTTGATATTATGATGGGTTATCAAGGACAAAATACTTTAAATCCAACATTACCTGAAGCTGCAAGAAAGACTGGTGGCTTTGCATTTGACATGAATGCCAATATGCAAGTGAATGCAAACATCGGCGATAAGTTAAAGTTACCTATCAATTATAATACGCTTGCAAACTTTGATTATTTAAATCAATTGAAATTAGATTACAAAGGAAAAGATGATGAGATTATCAGAAGTATTGAAGCTGGTAATACTTCTTTTCAAACAAAAAGTTCTTTAATAACCAGTGCACAAAATCTATTTGGATTAAAAGCACAATTGCAATTTGGAAAATTATCTATCACTGCAGTTATTGCAAATCAAAGGTCTTCACAACAAAGCCAAACATTGCAAGGTGGTGCAGCTTTAAATAATTTTCAAAAGAAATTAGACGACTATGAAGAGAACCGACACTTTTTAGTTGCACAATATTTTAGAAATAATTACAACAATGCAATGAGTAATTTGCCTGTAGTGAACAGTCAGGTACAAATTCAGCGCATTGAAGTTTGGGTAACTAATAGAACCGGTGCTGCAACAGATACAAGATCAATTGTTGGTTTTATGGATCTTGGGGAAAATCAACCATATAATCCCAATGTTCATTCGCTTACTTCAAATCCCTTGCCCGGTAATGGTTCCAACGATTTGTATAGTTCGCTCATTAATAATTCATCAAACAGAGATCCATCTTTAGTTAATAATAATTTATTGGCGAAAGGATTAACGCCAGTAAATGATTATGAAAAAACATTTGCCAGAAAATTGCAACCATCCGAATATTATTTTAATCCGCAAGTAGGTTTTATTTCAGTGAATTCGCAATTACAACCTGATGATGTTTTGGCCATTGCTTATCAATACACCGAAAATGGAAGAGTGTTTCAAGTAGGAGAATTCTCGCAAGATGTTGCATTGGATTCAACACAAGGTGTGCAAAAAGTTTTGTTTTTAAAATTATTGAAAGCAACTTCTGCGCGCACTGCATTACCTATTTGGAAGTTAATGATGAAGAACGTGTATTCTTTAGATATGGCAAATGTTTCAAAAGATGGTTTTAAGTTGAATGTGATGTATCAACAACCAAGTGGTGGATTAAATATTTATTTACCTGAAGCATCTGCTGCTGCAAATGGAAAATCATTATTATCAATTTTAAATTTAGATAGATTGAATAGTCAAAATGTTCCTCAACCTGATGGAGTATTTGATTATTTAGAAGGATTCACCATTTTATCTCAACAAGGAAAAATAATTTTTCCTGTATTGGAACCATTTGGAAATGATTTGGAAACATTGGCATTTAATGGCGTGGCGGTAAGTATCAAATCAAAATATTTGTTTAAACAATTGTACGATTCTATAAAAGCTATTGCACAAACTTATTCTAATGTAGATCGTTTTTTAATGAAAGGACAAGCAAAAGGTTCTGCAGTAGGAGATATTGCATTGAACGCTTATAATGTTCCGCAAGGTTCTGTAAAAGTTACAGCAGGTGGACAAACATTAGTAGAGGGTGTTGATTATATGATAGATTATAATTTTGGAACAGTTAAAGTTTTAAATCAAGCAATATTAAATTCCGGTGTTCCTGTAAATGTTTCTTATGAAAACAATGCAACATTTGGAATGCAACAAAAAGGTTTTTTTGGTTTGAGATTAGATTATGCAGCAAGTAAAAAATTATCTATCGGTGCAACAATGGAACGTTTAAATGAACGACCATTTTTTACAAAGATGAGTTATGGAGAGGATCCAATTCGCAATACAATGTATGGTGTTGATGTAAATTATAAATCTACTTTACCCGGATTAACAAGAGCATTAAATAAACTTCCGTTTTATTCATCTAAAGCAATGTCATCTATTACTGCATCCGGTGAAGGCGCTTATTTTAAACCCGGACATCCACCCCAAATTGGTACAGGCAATAATGGGTTGATTTATTTAGATGATTTTGAAGGAAGCACCAGTAGTATTGATCTTCGTTTTCCTTTAGTTTCATGGGCATTAGCATCTACGCCACAAGGCAACCCAAGTTTTCCAGAATCTACTTTAACCGATAGCGTTGATTATGGAAAGAACAGAGCCAAATTAGCTTGGTATAACATTGAACCAAATTTGCAGGATAAAAATTCTACTAATAATCCATTGAAAAATAATCTTACCGAATTAAGTGATCCAAGAGTTAGATTAGTTTATACCAATGAATTATTTCCTCAACTAACTACTAATATCACCAATACGCAAACAACAACTTTTGATTTAGCATTTTATCCAACTGATCCCGGTCCATATAATTATGAAAACAATCCTTCACAAATAAATTCAAGTGGTAAATTATTTAATCCGCAAAACAGATGGGGTGGATTAATGCGA
>CAILAF010000063.1 GCA_903832075.1 uncultured Chitinophagaceae bacterium | reverse complement strand
TAATAAATTTTTAATTTCTTCTGAATTACTTTGTTTTTTCTAAAATCAATAATTTTTTTATCAATTCTGGTTCTACTGTCTCTATAATCATCTCGAAATTCCTTTGAATTAGTTTTGCAGGTATACCTCCTAAAATTGAATACTCAGACACAATTAACCTGTAATCTTTATTACATAAACTATTTGATGCAACAATACAATTAGCAGGCAAATTTGTTCCTTTATTAATTGTCGTGTGATTTCCAATCCAACAATTATTTCCAATAAAAATAGGCTCTGAATTTCGTTTTACTTCACCAGTAAGAATATTCCTCAAAAAATGAAAGTCTGAATCTAATATTTGGCATTCCCAACCAATTCTAGCATGGTCACCAATTTTTATTAAATTACTAGTTAATATTTTTGTTCTTGGTGCAATTACAATATCATCATTAAGTTCTAAAGTAGAATCATTACAAATTTCAAGAGTTGTACCAGTACCAAAACCTAATGAATCTGCGTTAATAATTAATTTTCCTTTTATTGAAATGACACATTCTTCATATGGAAAAATTACATCTTCAATTAATCCCCAATGGAGCATGCCCCTTCTAATATTATTAGAATTTAGTATAATCATACCAGTTAAATCTACAAAGCGTACTTTATGATAAAAATCAAAAGGGAGCTTAATAGCCTGAAACAATGGTAACATTTTATAATTAAAATATAGAATAGCAGGCCAATTATGTTGTGTAATCCTTTTAAACAAATTCATACCATTGATCTTTTGATAAACTAATTCATTTCATTGTTTCTTAAAATCTTCTCTTTTTGGTAAAGTTCATTTACTATATCTGGTTCTATAGATTCAAAAATCCTCTCCCAATTCTCTGAAATTTGTTTTGCTGGTAAACCAGCAATTGTAATACTTTTTGAATTAATATTAGAAAATGCTTTATTGCATATACTATTAGAAGCCACGATACAATGATCAGGCAATACTGTCCCTTTACCAATCGTAACACGATTTCCAATCCAACAATAGTTTCCAATCTTTATTGGGCTTGTCCTTTTTTTAATCTCACCTGTTAATAAATTTCTCATGAAATGAAAGTTAGAATCTAAAATTTGACTCTCCCAGCCAACTCTTACGTGTTTCCCGATTAACACACTTTCTTGAAGTATTATTTTCGTCCTAGGCGCAATTAACAAATCATCATTCAACTCTAGTACTGAATTTTCATTAATTTCCAACATGGTACCACCACCAAAAGCAATAGAACTTCCATTTATGATCAAAGTCCCTTTAATTGATATAATACTTTCTAATGCAGGAAATATTTCATGTTGAATTAATCCCCAATGATATGAACCTCTTTTTATTGAGTCACAATTTAAAATAATTCTTCCTGATAAATCCTGAAAACGAACTTTGTGATAAAAATCAAAAGGTAGCTTTATTGCTTGTTTAAATGGTAGCATTTTAAAATTAAAATATAAAATCGCAAACCAATTATGATGAAATTTAGATCTGAATCGAATCATTTTAATATTCTTATTTTATTTTTAACCAAAGTCACTGCAAATTGTCTTTCTGAAACTGTTAATCCAAGAAAATATATTATAATTGCAGAAAAGATCGAAGAAAAAACTGACAAGATAATTAATCTATAAATTCCTTCATCCATATTTATTATAATCAAAACAGGTATGCAAAAAGATAACATTGTAACCATTACTATCTTATTAATCACCTGTTTTATGAATTCATTAAATTGAAGGTGTATTAAATCTTTTAACATGAATGCACTGGCAAAAACGGTTATAATCATAATAAACAATAGAACAATAGAGGAGATTTCTGGAATTCCTCCAAGCTTTAAAAGAAAATAGCTTATTGGAAGTACCATTAATAAAATGCTTACAATCACAGTTTGATATTTTTTTATATGTCCATTTGCTATTGCTGCCGTTACAAGTGGATTACGAACTGCCATAAACATTGAAACAAAAAGTCCAATCCGCAAGAAATTAACAGCATGATCAGGTACGTTTTTTAGCCATATCTTCATCAGTATATTAGCTTCAAAAAAAATTGGGATAGCAAAAAAAAGCATTAAAAAATACGAAAATTTAGCACTCCTAAATACAAGCTTATGCATCTCAGTATAGTTTTTAGTGGCGTAGGTCTTTGTAATTTGAGGATTTATTGCTGTTTGAAAACTACCGCTAAACTGGTTTACAATATTTCCTGCCTGACCGGCTATTCCTGCGGCAGCATTCATAACTGGCCCAAAAAACATATTTGTTAGCAATGTAATTCCTTGAGTATATCCCATGGTTGCAAGATTTGCTGAAATAGTCAATAAAGCCAAACGCAACATTTCTTTATACAAAATTTTATCCCAACCAAATTTAATACGTGCTTCAATAAACTTCTTATGACAATAAATTTGCAAAAAAACAACATTTAACAAAAATGACAATAAGAGTAATGATGCATATACAAGTAGTTTATCCCATAGTGTAATATTGAGTACAAAACAAATAACTAACTTTAAGATGACATCAGTAACAGAAAATAATGCAAATGCACCCATTTTTTCATGTGCCATTAGAGTGCCCCAAAATGGAACATTCATAATATTCAAACATAAAGTAATAATCGATATTTGAAATACCCAAAAGCTAATTTGTAAACGTTTCGGGGGAATAACTGCATAATTATGAAGATACCATAATCCGACTGTTTCGCATAAAATTAAAACAATTATTGCAATAACAATTTGGGCAGTCAAACCTACAGAAAAAACTTTTATTAGATTCTTTTCATCTCCTTTACCTAGGGCAATGGTAATCCAACGTTGAGTCGCTCCGGCCATTGAGTCGTTTAAAACGGCCATCATCCCAACAATTCCCCCTACTAAATTATAAATACCATAATCAACGACACCAAGTGCATTTAAAACAACTCTGGAAGTATAAAAACTGATTGACATTGTGAACAAAATTCTAACGTATAGAATTATTGTATTCTTAGCAATCAATTTATTGTTTTCAGATGAAGACATTTATAATGTATTTAGCCTTTGGCGGATTTGTAAAAAACGAACAAAAAAAATTGTAAATTTCATAGTAAAATTAGGTGTAAACATTTAAACAATATTGAATTCATCATACTTAAATTATTACAATAAATGCTATATGTCAATTTTTAATATTGTTACCTAAAAATAGTCGAGCACATTAACTTTAAAAACTAAATTGAGTACTTATAATTGTCAGACACTAAGATCATTTTATAATCATCAAATCTGCAAATCTTTGGTCGATCGATCGTTTTTATTATTTATTTGAAATTAATGGTCTTAAAC
>CAILAF010000062.1 GCA_903832075.1 uncultured Chitinophagaceae bacterium | reverse complement strand
TGATCATCCCATTCTTGTTGTCCCATTAAAACAGGAACAGCTAATAAACATAATGCAGTTGCTAATGCTGCAGCAGTTGTTTGAGATAATTTTTTACTCAACCATTCAGTTATTTTCATTACACCTAAACCAATCCAAACAGCAAAAGCATAGAAGCTTCCTGCGTATGCATAATCACGCTCACGTGGTTGATTACCTGCCTGATTAAGATATAAGATGATGGCAAATCCTGTAAAGAAAAATAATAAGAAATTAGATAAAGCATCATCGCCTTTACGCTTTAGATGATAGAAGAAACCAATCAATCCTAAAATAAATGGCAATGCAAATAATGTGTTATGCGATTTATTATTTTTCAATGTATCAGGCATCATACTTTGATCGCCTAACCGTAAATTATCTAAGAATGAAATTCCAGTAATCCAGTTACCATCTCTTACATTACCATCATATACACCTTGCAGATCATTTTGTTTACCAATAAAATTCCATGCAAAATATCGGAAATACATCCAGTTAAATTGATATTGGAAGAAGAACCGAATATTATCTATTTGATTGGGTCTTCCTTCTTCAAATTGTTCTCTGCCATCTTTGTCACGATATTTTTCTATTCCTAAAAAATAAGCGTAATAATCTGCGTGTCCTTGATCATTGCTTGGATCCCAAACACGAGGAAAAATCATTTGATCATCGGCCGAATAAATATAATGTCCTTGTTTACCGGACTCAACATATTTTGTTTTTCCTTTTTGATAATGCATTGCCCCTTCTGTATAACCGATTGGTTGTGCATCGAATTTTTGTCCGTATAATAATGGAAAATCTCCGTATTGATCACGACCTAAATATCCAACCAAACTCATTGGATTATCTACATTATACATATCCACCGCAGGATCTGCATTACTGCGAATCATAGTAGTTAGATAAGTGCTATAGCCAATTAAAACAAAAGTGAAACACCAGATAGCTAATTTTAGAAAATACCATCCTTTCTTTTGTGCAAATCGTAATACAAAGAATAAAACAATAGCAAGTAGAATAAAGAAGAAAACAAATCCGCTAAAAAAAGGTAATCCCATATTATTTACAAAAGCTCTGTCAAACCATCCTGCCATACCAATTGAATATTGTATCACTGCAATTTGAACAACGCCCACCAATACACAACCAATCAAGAAGAAAATATAAGTACCACCAAAATAATCTTTCTTTTGTTTGTTGATAGATTCAACAGCGTACAATAAACCAATAGCTGCAGCTGCACCAACTAATAATAATCCTGAAACTGTAGCATCAACAGGAATATTATCTTTTGCTTCCATATTAGCCATAATCAATGCGCCAATAAAAGCAATTAAACCACCACCAATGCCCAACCAAATAAACCATTTGCGAATGACAGCATAATTCATTTTATCTCTTCGTCTAAAATAATATACCATTACTACTGCAGGAATATCTAATAAACACAATAGATGAACACCGATTGACAATCCTATTAAGAAGAAAATAAACACTAACCATTTATCTGCCCCGGGCTCATCAGCAACATTATCCCATTTCAAAATTGCCCAGAACACAATAGCACTAAAGAAAGCACTGCATGCATATACTTCACCTTCAACAGCACTATACCAAAACGAATCGCTGAAAGTATAAGCTAATGCGCCAACAACACCAGCACCCATAATGCTGATGATTTGTGTTGTGCTCATTATATCATTCACGCCAACTTTTGCAATTCTTCTTGCAAAGTGCGTGATAGTCCAGAATAAAAATAATATGGTAAATCCACTTGCCAGTGCACTCATTACATTCACTGCTTTTGCAGCGGTCATTGGATTATCTCCAAATAAAATAATGAAGAATCTTCCCATCATTACAAACAATGGCGCTCCCGGCGGATGCGGTATTTGCAATTTAAAACAGCTACTTACAAATTCGCCGCAATCCCAAAAGCTACCTCCTGCTTCTGATGTTAGAATAAAAACGGTGCAAGCAATTAAACATACTACCCAACCTGTAAGGTTATTGATCTTTTTAAAATTCATTGGTCTTGGTTTTAAAGAGAGTCGCAAACATAACGAATTAAGGATTCAGAATCTACAATTACAATACGAATTTTATGTACGGAATAAGTTGTGAATGATTTTAACAAAATGATAATTGTGAAATAAATTAAGGTTGCAAGTTTCCAGTTGCCAGTTACATTCAAGAATACTTGAAACCTACAACTTGTAACTTGTATCTTCAAAGATTATCTTTGCATACTTATGCGGCAACGTTCCATTGCATTTCATACATTAGGATGTAAACTCAATTTTTCTGAAACTTCTACTCTATCAAGAATGTTGGAGCACGAGGGTTTTACGAAAAAAGAATTTGATGATATTGCTGATATTTATGTCATCAACACTTGCTCTGTTACCGATAATGCAGATAAAGAATGTCGACAAATTGTTCGCCGCATTCAACGAAAATCTCCTGAAAGTTTTGTGGTGATTACCGGTTGTTATGCGCAATTAAAACCAAAAGAAATTGCTTCTATTCCCGGTGTTGATTTAGTATTAGGTGCTGCCGAAAAATTTAATATCGCTCAACATATTGTTGAATTATCGAAAAGTGATAGTGCAAAAATTTGCAGTTGCGATATTGATGAAGTGAATGGATTTAATGCATCTTTTTCTGTGAACGACAGAACAAGAACATTTTTAAAAGTACAGGATGGTTGCGATTATAATTGTTCTTTTTGTACCATTCCAATGGCTCGTGGTAAAAGTAGAAGTGATAGTATTGAAAATGTGGTAGCTCATGCAAACGCAATAGCAGCAAGCGGTGTAAAGGAAATTGTTTTAACAGGCGTTAATCTGGGTGATTTTGGAAAAGGCTTTGATGGCAATAATAAATATGAAGAAAATTTCTTCGATTTGGTAAAAGCATTAGATAAAGTAAAAGGTATTCAGCGTTATCGCATTTCTTCTATTGAACCGAATTTATTAACGAATGAGATCATTGAATTTGTTGCCAACAGCGATAAGTTTATGCCGCATTTTCATATTCCGTTACAAAGCGGTTGCAATAAAATTTTGGGATTGATGCGCAGAAGATATAAACGCGAATTGTATGCTGAAAGAGTGAAACTGATTAAAACATTGATGCCGCATTGTGCTATTGGAGTGGATGTAATTGTTGGATTTCCCGCAGAAACGGATGAAGATTTTAAAGAAACATTAGATTTCTTGCATTCGTTGGATGTTTCTTATTTGCATGTGTTCACTTATTCTGAACGTGATAATACTTTGGCAAATGAAATGAAAGATATTGTGCCAATGCATGTTCGCAATGAACGAAATAAAGCATTACGCAACTTATCTTATATGAAGATGCAATACTTTACAGAGCAACATGCCGGACAAACACGTAAAGTTTTATTTGAAGATTTTGAAAAGAATAACATAATGGAAGGTTATACCGATAATTATATCCGCATACAAACACCTTACAGAAAAGAATGGGCGAATGAAATTGTGGAATGGAAGATGTAAGCATTAAGTATAAACGCTTTTGTTTTAATCATTCTTATGATTGTTTAAATACTCCTGCAACGCAAAATGATAAACGGTTTGTCCTTTTTTTACTTTTTTTGAGTATGCTTTTTTCTTTACAGGATCGTTAATGATGGCTTTGGAATATGCCACTGCTTCTTTAAACTTATTGCGCTTTTGTTTTTGTTTTTTAGAAGGTTTAATATTACTCATGTCAGGGTACTTTGTTACAACCGTGCCATAAGCATATTGCTTAATTACAATTTGCTTACCAATATGACCGCTGGTCTCATGTAATACAATATTATTGTTGGCAGTTGCCATAGTACTAATATATCAAAATATCTTCAGTTCATCAAGCATCCATCGTTCATGCTTCGTTGATCTTCCGTTACAGCTATATTTCTTTTATGAAGGATTTGTGAAGATGATAGATGGAAAATCGGTATAGAATTTGTGCAATGAATAAATACTATCTTTAGTTTATGCTCCGGTTTATATTGATATTCTTATTAACTCCAATTATTGCATCTGCGCAGCATGCTGTTGTTGTAGGTAGATCAAAATATTTAATTGACTACCAAAAGCATAAAGGATATATCATATTAAATTCAGGAGAAAAAATCACCGGCACGTTTGAATATGCAACATGGGAATTCCCTACTTTCAATTTAAAGTATTACGATGAAAATGGGAAAGTGATAAAACGATTTAAAACATCTCAAATAAATAAAGCAGTTTTTTATGGAGCAGATAAATCTTTAACTGATAGTGATTCTACTTATTTTATAAAATTAAATAACGAGTCGTATTTGTCGAGGCAATTAACAGATGGAACAATAAAAGTTTATGATGACTTGATTAATACAAATGAACGACCTGGCTTAATCAAGACGGACTTGACAGTTTATTTTCAAGAGAAAGTTTATCACATCAACTCGGAAACTAAACTCAGAGATTTAATACAGAAGATTTCGCCATCTTTAATGATTACAAAAGAGTCATCAAGTGTATCAATTATAAAACAATTAAATTCTAATCAATATTAGAATCCTTCCAATCCTTTAAATCGTAGTTCAAACATTCTCAATCACCATTGCTCCTGCACCACCACCACCATTGCAAATGCCCGCTGCACCTATCTTTCCACCGTTTTGTTTTAATACATTTATGAGTGTAACAATTATTCTTGCGCCACTGCATCCCAAAGGATGACCAATTGAAACTGCACCACCATGCACGTTTACTTTGCTTGTATCTAAATTCATTTTTTGTGTATTCACAATTCCAACAACACTGAATGCTTCATTCAATTCAACAAAATCTATATCACTCATTTTTAATCCTGCTTTTGCAATTGCTTTTGGTACAGCTAAACTTGGCGTTGTTGTAAACCATTCAGGTGCCTGTGCTGCATCGGCATAACTTCTAATTATTGCAATTGGTTTTATATTTAATGCATCTGCTTTTTCTTTACTCATCAATACCAATGCTGCTGCGCCATCATTCATGGTGCTTGCATTGGCAGCAGTAACAGTTCCATCTTTTGCAAATGCAGGTTTTAATTCAGGTATTTTATCAAACTTAACATTAAATGGTTCTTCATCTTTTGCAAAAACTGTTGTTCCTTTTTTAGAAACAATTTCAACAGGTACAATTTCATCATTGAATTTTCCATCAGTCCATGCTTGCTGACTTCTTGTATAACTTTCAATTGCAAATGCATCTTGTGCTTCACGAGTAATGTTACATTCCTTCGCACACAAATCAGCAGCATTGCCCATTGCATAATTATGATACACATCGGTTAATCCATCTCTTGATAATCCATCAATTAATTTTGTATCACCATATTTATTTCCCCAACGCATATTAGAAATATAAAAAGGAACATTGCTCATACTTTCCATTCCGCCTGCAACAACAATATCAGCATCGCCTAATAAAATATCTTGGGCAGCTAATGCAATTGCTTTCATTCCACTTGCACAAACTTTATTAACTGTGGTACAAATAACTTTATCGGGTAATCCGGCAAACTTTGCAGCTTGTCTTGCAGGAGCTTGACCTACATTGGCTTGTATAACATTGCCCATGTATACTTCTTCAATTTGATCAGGCTTTAAACCTGCTCTTTCAACTGCTGCTTTAATGGCAATGGCACCTAATTGCGATGCAGAAAAATCTTTTAAACTTCCGCCAAAACTTCCAATTGGTGTACGAACTGCTGATACGATATAAACTATTTTGTTTGTCATATTTGATTTTTAAAATGCAAATATAACAACAAAACTAACAGTTGTTAGGTGTGTTATTTATTTTAAAACTAAAAGGGAAAAAATTATGATTCTTTATTAGCTACCAACGACAATTTGGTAAACTCAGAACCGCTGAAAATCTTTGCCAGATTGATGTTCTTTGATTTTGTCCATTCTTCCACTAACGGTGCAGGAACAATGCGCCAAAAGTTTTTAGATTTTAAATCTTCGTAATCTGTGCTTTTAATAATTAAGCCATTGATGGAGGTTCTTTTCTTAAAATCTATTTTAATAGATTTATTGGCAGGTACTGTATTTCCTTCTACAAATTTTGTAATTAACTCAGTATTCATGCTGCAAGAGTACGATTTTTTAGGCAGAACGAAGGTTTTATTATTTGATAGATTTTAAAACAAGACTATCAATGAATTTTATAATTTGCAGTTTTATGAGATATTGTAAGTGTTTTTTTATATTACTAATTCTATCAAGTTTTAAAACAGTTTCATCGCAAACTGTTAACGGTAATTGGTATGGTGTTGGCAAAGTGCAGGTAAACGGAACACATGATGATTATATGTGTGAATTGATTTTGCAACAAAAAAACAAACAAGTAAAAGCTATTTTGAATTATTATTATAAAGATAGTTTGATGAGTGATACCATTAAAGGAAGTTTTGATGTTACCAATCGAAAACTTATGTTAGAAAAATTTCCTATTGTTTTTTATCAATCACCAAGTGCAAGGAATAGTGTTGATTGTTATATGATTGGTATTTTTATTCTGCGCATTTCTAAAACAGAATCTGTTTTAAGCGGCAGCTTTATTGGAGATGGCTTATATAAATATTCTGCACCAACCATCAATATCAATTTTAAAAGATCAAACGAAACTTTATCGATCAATTAAAAGGAAACTCAATTAATCTTTTCATAAAAAATTGTTGGAATATCGCAACAAGAAGCTTGAGGAAGAAATAATAGTTGATTATTTTGAAAGCGAATAGAATCTCTTTCTATAACTGTTTGATTGTTGTTTTGAAAAGTAAAAGATAAAATCAAATCGTTTTGGGCGTTTGCAACTTTTAATTGATAAGTTCCATTTCTTGTAACATTATTTGACGAAATTGCTGAAGGATATTCAGAAATAAAACTGCCATCAGCATTTAAACTAATTGTTTGTCCATTTCCCAGAGGATACTTAATATCAGCAATAATTCCACCAATTTGTTCTCTTAATTCCCACTTACCGATTATTGACAAAGGCAAAGAGGAATTTTGACTGCACCTTATAAATAAGAAACAACAAAAGAATATTAGTAAATAAGGTTTCATATATAAATGACAAACAAAAACAATATTTCATTGCATAGCAATAGAAATTATTCAAACAATTCCGGTTGATTATTTTCGTGTTTTGATTTTTCTTCCCAATGCATTTCGGTACTCTTGCTAAAGTCCATCAACTTTGCTCCCACTGCTTTCCAGCCCATTATTTCAGCAATCTTACCAATCTTTAATTTACCCTTTCGAATTTGTGCACCGCGTCCGGTTTGCACTGCTAATACTGGTTCATCATCTGTTGTAACGGCAATCACTGTATTCCCTTCTCCTTCTTTTATAAAAAAGAATTTTGTTTTAATAGTTGTGGTTTCAATTTTAAAACGTTTAACTGTGAATTGAACTTTATCAACGTCGTGATAAATGGCGGTCACAATTTTTTCGGGATTAAATTTTTCAATCAATAAAACTTTATCGGCTTCAATTCTTTGAGTTATTTCAGTATCAGTAATTTCATAATTACCATCGCTGTAAATAATTAATATTTTATCATCTTCAAATGTGCCGAGATATTTTCCTTTCTCTTCTGTATTCAATCTGCCGAACTGATAATCAAACCAAATTTTCCTTCCTGCTAATGTGCTTTTACCGGCTTCTTTTAATCGAACAGATTTAATTGGATATTTTGTAACAATATTTCCAATACTACTTCTCCCTTTTATTTCTAATTCTTCAAAAGAAAATTCTAATTCTTTATTTCGTGCAGAACAATTCGGACTCAACACAATTTTTACCAACTCGGCTTCGCCGTTTGAATTGGCAGTAAAATAATTTACTTTGCTTTTATCATTTCCTTTTGTTAAATCATATTCTTTATCGCGTGTAATGCCGGTAACATTAAAACGTTTTGCATAATTGGTACCGCTTGCACCATCGGCGTAAATCATATTGTATGTTGTTCGTTCATCATTTTTTGTAAACACAGCAACATGAATAACATCTTTCCCAATAAAAACTTTATCATCCACTTTCACCACTTTCATTATTCCTCGTTTAGTAAATGCGATGATGTCATCAATATCAGAACAATCAAATAAAAATTCATCTTTCTTTAATGATGTTCCTATGAAACCCTCTTCTCTATTGACATACAGCTTAGTATTCGCAATGGCGACCTGCTGCACTTTAATAGTATCGAATAATTTTATTTCGGTTTTGCGTTCTTTGCCTTTACCATATTTCTTCAATAAATTTTCAAAATAACCAACCGCATAATCAACCAAATTATCCAAATCGAATTTTACTTGCTTAATATCTGCTTCAATAGCTTTAATATGTTCGTTCAATTCATCAATATCTAATTTATAAATTCTGCGAACAGGTTTTTCTGTTAGTTTCAAAACATCTTCTCGGTTAACAGCACGTTTCAATAATTTTTTGAAAGGAATAAATGCATCTTCAATGGCTTCCAAAACTTTATCCCAAGTATCATATTTTTTTTCTAACTCTTTATAAATTTTTTCTTCGAAGAATATTTTTTCCAAAGAAGTATAATGCCATTTATCTTCTAATTCGCCCAACTTAATTTCTAATTCTTTTTGTAAAAGATTTTTTGTTAACTCGGTAGATGTTTTTAATAAAGTAGTTGCAGAAACAAATTTCGGTTTTTGTTCTTCAATGATGCAAGCATTAGGCGAAATACTTATTTCACAATCTGTGAATGCATACAATGCATCAATAGTTATATCAGGAGAAATACCTGCTGCTAATTCAATTTGTATTTCAACTTCTTTGGCAGTTACATCAGTTACTTTTTTTATTTTGATTTTTCCTGCATCATTGGCTTTGGTAATACTTTCGCATAATTGCGAAACTGTTATTCCATAAGGAACATCACGAATTGCCAATGTTTTTTTATCCAACTCCTCAATGGTGCAACGCAATTTTACTTTACTACCGCGTTCTCCATCATTATAATTGGCAACATCAATCATACCGCCTGTTTGAAAGTCGGGAAACAATTCAAACTTTCTTCCGCGCAAACATTTTATAGAGGCTTCGCACAATTCAATAAAATTATGCGGAAGTATTTTTGTTGATAATCCAACTGCAATTCCATCTGCACCTTGTGCCAACAACAATGGAAATTTCATTGGCAATGTAACAGGTTCATTTTTTCTTCCATCGTAACTTAATTGCCAATCAGTTGTTTTTGCATTGAATGCAACATCTAATGCAAACTTTGATAATCTGGCTTCAATATAACGTGGTGCGGCTGCATCATCACCTGTTCTAACATCACCCCAATTACCTTGTGTGTCTATCAATAAATCTTTCTGACCAAGATTCACCAATGCATCACCTATACTTGCATCGCCATGCGGATGATATTGCATTGATTGACCAATAATGTTCGCTACTTTATTATAACGACCATCATCCATTTCTTTCATTGCATGAAGAATGCGACGCTGTACGGGTTTCAGCCCATCTTCAATTGCAGGAACCGCACGTTCTAAAATTACATACGATGCATAATCAAGAAACCAATTTTTATATTGTCCCTGAACACCGCTTTCATTTTCGTAAACTTTATTATCAATTTTATCTTTCGCCATACCCCTAACCCCTAAAGGGGAATTATTTGATTATTTAAAAAAATAAACGCCATTCGCAATCTAAGTCCCTCTTTTAGGAGGGATTTAGGGAGACTTTTAATTCAATTTCTTTCCAACCATTATTCCAATCACCTTGCATTTCTAATCTTTCTTGTTCAATTAATTTTTTAATTCGCCAAACCAAGAACACATCACCGGTTTTGTGAATCATCTTATTCAATGTTGAATGAATTATTTTATTTAATTTTTGAAATTCAGTTGTAACAACATTCAAAATATCGTTATCAAAAAAACTTTCTTCTTTACTTACAATTTTTTTGCCGCCTTCTAAAATTCTAACAACAGCATTTTCATTACATAATTTTTTCCATTCATCCGGATCAACTTCAAATTCACTTAATGTAATTGGTCTGGCTAATTTTTTTGCTTTCAAAAATTCTTTTGGTTGAATTTGATATAAATGTTGCGGATAAAAAATCAATCCTTTTTCATTGATGAAAGGAAGATTATTCAAATACAACACTTGTATTCTGCCCTGATAGTTTTTTAATTGACTCATTAACCAATAATATCCGCTAACATCATGAGCATTTTGTGCCATCCAAATCCAAACTTCTTCAAATTCATTACCATCAAGGGTTTGCAACAATTGATGAACTGCTAATTTATCATTAACAATATTTATTTGTTCTTGATAAGGCGAATGTTGCAATAAATTTTTCCACCAATCTCTGCGCTGCTGATAACCGTATTCATCATAAATATCAATGATTGGTCCAACAGCATAATCATCTTTTATTTCAATGATATTTCCATTTAAACTTTCGTCTAACTCAATTACTTTTTGTAACACTTCAACATCAGCCGTATTAAAAACTATATGAATCATCTTAAATTTTGTTTGGCGTAATTAAATAATAAACACAGGTTGTAAAAAAATTTCTTACCCACGGAATAGCTTTAATTATTTTAAATTGTTTTTTTGGTTGCCATCCGAATTTATACGAATAAATGGGATTGACTAAAAAATGTATATTGTTCAAAATATGATAACCTGACTGTTTAACATATCGTTCAAATTGTTCGATAGAAATACCGGTTTCTTTTATTTCCATCATAGCATCAACGGATGCATTTCCCTTTCTTAGAATAAATTTATACAACGCATTTGGCAATAAATGATAGTAAGGTAATTTACTTAACCACTTATTGCTGTTTATTTGCTGATGCCCGCCAAATGGCATTTGCCAAGGAGGAAATCCAAAAAATATAACACCATCAGGATTTAAAAAACGTTTCATTTCCGCAATCAACTTTGGTTGATTGTGAATATGTTCAATAACGTCTTTCAAAATAATGATATCAAACTTATTTCCAAATTCTTCTAAAGGATTTACTTCATAAATATCTTTTCCAATTAGTTTTAATTGTTTAGTTTTTATATAATCACCCAACCTTTCATTAGCCAAAATTAAACGTGGCGTATCTAATTCAACACCAACACAATTACAACCTCTTTCTAAAAATGGGGCTAATACTCCGGCTTCGCCGCAACCAATTTCAAGCACATTGGTTCCGATTTTTATTGTTTTATTTTTTTCAATAAAAGGTATCACATACTTTAAGGAATTATCCTTTTGTATTTCGAAATAACGGTTTCTATCGGCATGAAATTCAAACATGATAAACTTTTATTCAATCAATTTAATTCTTCAATTAAATCTAATTCCACTCTTAAATTATCAATAATAAAATCTTGTCGTTGCGGTGTATTCTTTCCCATATAATATTCTAACAAATGCTGGATATGATCGCCTTGTTCCAATATCACAGGTTGCAAACGAATATCTTGTCCAATAAATTTTCCAAATTCTTCCGGGCTAATTTCTCCCAAACCCTTGAAGCGAGTGATTTCCGGCTTATTCCCTAATTTTCTAACAGCTCTTTGTTTTTCTGTTTCATCGTAACAATAAATGGTTTCTTGTTTATTGCGAACACGAAACAATGGCGTTTCTAAAATATAAACATGTCCACGTTTAACCAAGTCGGGAAAAAATTGCAAAAAGAAAGTCATTAACAACAAACGAATATGCATACCATCCACATCAGCATCAGTTGCAATTACAATATTATTATAACGCAATCCCTCCAATCCATCTTCAATATTCAATGCATGTTGCAATAAATTGAATTCTTCATTTTCATACACCACTTTTTTTGTTAATCCAAAACAGTTTAATGGTTTACCGCGCAAACTAAACACAGCTTGCGTATCAACGTTTCTGGATTTAGTGATGGAACCGCTGGCACTATCACCTTCGGTAATAAAAATGGTTGAATTAGTTTGCGTAGCAATAAATTCCTGTTTATTTTTTGATGGTGGTTCATCATTTAAATGAACTCTGCAATCACGCAATTTTTTATTATGAAGATTAGCTTTCTTTGCTCTTTCGTTCGCTAATTTTTTTATACCTGCTAATTCTTTTCTTTCTTTTTCGTTTTGTTCAATTCTTTTTTTCAATGCATCGGCAATGGTTGGATTACGATGCAGATAATTATCCAATTCTTTCAATAAAAATTCTTCAATAAATTTTTTCATTGAAGGACCACCTTCAAAAACATATTGCGAACCGAGTTTTGTTTTTGTTTGAGATTCGAACACGGGCTCCTGCACACGCACAGAAACAGCAGCCACAATGCTTGTGCGGATATCGGATGCATCATAATCTTTCTTAAAGAAATCACGAATTACTTTTACATATGCTTCGCGAAATGCTTGTTGATGTGTTCCGCCTTGTGTGGTGTATTGCCCGTTTACAAAAGAAAAAATATCTTCACCATAATCGTTGTTATGACTCAACGCTACTTCAATATCTTCTCCTTTTAAATGAATGATTGGATAACATAATTCATCCGGATTCGTTTTATGTTGCAATAAATCCAACAAACCGTTTTTACTTACATAACGTTTGTTATTAAATTTAATAACCAATCCTGCATTCAAATAACAATAGTTCCAAAGCTGGCCATCAATAAACTCATTCCTGAAATGATAATTGCGAAAAATATTTTCATCAGCAATAAAACTTACCATTGTTCCATTCTCTTCCGAACTTTTTATTTCTTTATGTTCTTTAATTAAAAAACCTCTTTCAAACTCTGCAGTTTTTTCTTTTCCTTCCCTGTAAGCAGTTACTTTAAAATAACTACTTAATGCATTCACCGCTTTTGATCCAACACCATTTAAACCAACACTCTTTTGAAACGCATTGCTATCATATTTTGCGCCGGTATTAATTTTACTAACCACATCAACCACTTTACCTAACGGAATACCACGACCATAATCGCGTATAGAAACCATTTTATCTTCAATCAATATATCCACATGTTTACCATAACCCATGGTATGTTCGTCAATACAATTATCAATGATTTCTTTCATCAATACATAAATTCCATCATCAGGCGCAGAACCATCACCTAATTTACCAATGTACATACCGGGACGCAGACGAATATGTTCTTTCCAATCAAGACTTTTAATATCGTCCTCAGTATAATTTGTTTGTTTTATTTCAGCCATAACTATTTCAAAAATTAAAAGTAAAAGTCAAAACCATTTGTCCAAAGCATATTTATTAATCTGCACATTTACACGAACCCGCAAATCTAACCATCGAGCGATGTTGGAAAAATATAGATTATAAACAAACTTCAATTAATTGTGGATAAAACATTATTTTACCGTCAACAAATAAACAGGTGGAAATAAATTTAGAAATCATAGCAAGAATCAGTGAGATAAAAGAAAATGAAAATCAACAATTCATTTCATTTATTAAAAATCAGGATAGCAAAGAAATTGATCGTTTAGTTTTTGAATTGAATAAAAGTATTTCGGTTGAAATTGATTGTACACAATGCGCTAATTGCTGCAAGAGTTTAATGATAAATGTGACTGATGAAGAAGCCAATCATTTATCGAATCAAATAAAACAATCAAGAAAAATATTTGATGAAAAATATTTAGAGAAAGGAAATAATGGCACGATGATTATGAATACTATTCCATGCCATTTTTTGAATGATAATAAATGTTTGGTTTACGAACATCGCTTTGAAGGATGTAAAGAATTTCCCGGATTACATTTGCCTGATTTCAAGAAAAGGCTATTTACAATTTTTATGCATTACCAAAGATGCCCAATCATTTTTAACGTTGTTGAAAAACTAAAACTCGTAACTAATTTCAAAAAAAAGAACCCTTAGTCATAAGAGTTCTTTTTAAATAAATGGAGTAAATTATTAGTTTCTTCTTTCATCACCTCTGCGTTCTCTGTTATCGTTATCTTTCATACCATAACGCTTATCATCCCAATGATTTTTGTATCTGTCATCCCTGCTTTCATGAATGATGGGTTGTCTTTCGTAAATATTTTTATTTCTACCGTATTGAGCACGATGCTCTTCAAAATGCAAATAAGGTTTAGGATCATTCATAACCACTTTATAAGCTGTATTTAAATTGAATGAATTATACATCGGTGGTAATGTTTCAGAAAAAATCCATCTTCCATCGTTTTGATAAATAAATCTATGTCTAGCAATATTGTAGTAACACTCTATTTCAGGCAAATAATAATATTCTGCATGATCATAACCTACAGGCCCCCAACAAGGTTGGCTACCGATATTAAGATTTACACCAACTCTTATCTGCGCATTTGCTTTATACACAAATGAAGCAGCAACGAACATGCAAACTGCAAGAAGAACTTTTTTCATGATTATAAATTTTTTATTTAAATAATAAGTTTCCAAAATCATGCCATAACTTTCAAAATAAAACAATTTTTGTGATATTTTTTGGAATA